>JACQUX010000025.1 GCA_016210045.1 Deltaproteobacteria bacterium
ATATATAATATCGTTAATAGTAATGCAAGTTATTAACGGTTTTACTTCTTGAATGCTTTATATTCAGGAATCTGGACCTTAAACACCAAATAAATCGGTTCCCTCAAAAGGTTCGCGTAGTGTACGAATGGGGACGCCAATAAGAAACCCGCCACACGGCGGGTTTCTTATTGGTGTTTCCGGTGGGTGGACGAACCCGCTCAGAGGTTGCGACATTATCAATCCCACAGCTGTCCCAACGTTGATGAGTCAGAGTGCTGTAACTATTTGTAGCAACAACTGAATTCGACCAAAATGAGTTTTATCGATTTCAATTTCGATTCGTGCCATCGGCGTCCTTTCGCGCATTTGCGGAAGGAGCCGAGCCATGCAAACGCCTATTTTACAAGCCCTGGAGGGCGATGACGATGAAGCCGATAACACCAGCATCGCTAACCAATTGAATCTATTCGGTTAACGTTGGGACAGCTGTGAATCTGCATACGTATTAGAGGTGCCCGATGAAACGTATCAGCCTTCTGTTTTCCTTTTATTGATAACACCGTCAGGAGGCGGCAGATGAAATTGGCGCTGATCATTCATTCCACAGATGCGGAAACGGTGTGGAACGTCTTCCGATTGGGCAATTTCGCGCTGAAGGAGCAGGATCAAGTGACTGCATTTCTACTGGCCAGGGGCGTGGAGGTTGAAGCGCTCGATACGGTGCAGTTCAAAGTGACCGAACAGATGCAGTCATTTCTGGCGGGCGGCGGACGAATCCTCGCGTGCGGCACCTGTCTCAAACTCCGGCACAAAGAGAGCTCTGAGTTATGTCCGCTTTCGACGATGCAGGATCTCTACGCACTGGTCAGAGATTCGGATCGTGTGCTGACGTTCTGAATCGTAAGCGCTGGGGAGTTTGCTTACGGCGCGCGGAGGTCGAAGCGGGTCTTGTTCCAGTGTAAATGAAAGAGTGGAGTGGGAACATTGCCTTGTTCTTGCACGATAATGGTCGTGCCGTGTTGCGGCAGGCGATAATCAGGATAGACGTGATTTGTTTGATCGACCGTGACTGTGCGGCCGGTTACTTTATTGATCTGCGCAACCAGCATGGCTTCGGTGATCGGCGGCAATACGGTCTTGATGCGATCGATCCATTTCCCGTGGTGCTCTTCTAAAAAATGGAGCGTTTGGTGGTAGCCTTCACCACAGCCACCGCAATCGTCGATGACGAGTGCCACGAGTGGGCTGCCGTCGGTCTTGCGAAACAGCGTCACTTGGCCTTCGAGCGGGGCATCGCTGACTTCGTATTTCAAAAATCCATTCGCGAGATCCTGCACGGTGAGTGAGCGGATCCGATCGAATGCCAGGCCGTTGCTCGACAGATAATGGATTGGGATCGTCCGAAAATAATCGAGGATTGTCTTGCGCGCGGGCGCTGCATGTCCGAGGGGACCGCTGAGCAACAGCAGAACGAGTGCCAGAGAGGTGCGACGAGCCATGCGCCACATGGCCACGTTGTTAGCAGATTTGTGACATTTATGCACGCGCTGGCCGGTGGTGCATTCGGTGCTTGCGTTGTCGCGGTCACTAATTTTACAGAGACGCGCTAGGGCGGTGCAGAAAGGGGCCTGATATGGCAATTTACTTGGCATTGACGACACCGTTGCGGTCGCGCGTGGGGCGTCGACCATTGCCGACACCGATTCGCGCTGAACGCCGTGGGGCAGCGGCGGTGCGGGATTGTTTCGTCCGGGCGGTCGATACGGCCGCGGAGCCATTGCGGGCGTTGGTACGACACGGAGCGCGGCGTGTGTTGCAGTCTTCGGACAACACCGTTTTGCAGCGGATGGCGTATGCCGCGCAAGTGCATTCCCATACGCCCGAGGCGTTGGATTGTCTGACGAATGGACTGAATCACGGGGACACAGACATGCGGCGCTTTGTGCTCGCGTGTATCCGCAGAAACGGGGATCTGGCCATGTTGCCCGCGTTGCGAAAACGGCTGCGGTGCGAAACCGACGTGACGTTGCGGGAGCAAATGCGGGCGCTGCATCATGAATGGACGACGGCACCGCGAACCGTGGCGTCTGCATGTCGCTTGCCGGATTCGACATTGGTGGTGCCGTATCTGCCGCTCTGGAGGCAGCCGCGCGACGCGACGGCGCAGTAACGGCTACTTTCTTTTGCTGCGACGCAGCGCCTTCTCGGCCTCGATCTGCTGCCTCTTGTTTTCCGCCTGCAGGGCCTTCTGCTTCGCGATCAGCTTCTCTTCCATCGCGCGCTCAACCGCCTCAGAGAATTGAAAGTCGATGATCGCAAATTCATCCACGATGAGATGATTGTTCGCCAGACGGTCGCGTAGCAGTGCCTTGATTCGTTCGCGGATCGCAGGGCGTTGGTCGGCGATCTCGAGCGGGGTATATTGGGCGAGCGTGGTCTTTACGACTGTGTGTACGGCAGGGAGGATCAACTGAGATTCGTAGTTCCGTCCGGCTGCTTCGTACAGCTGATCGACCCGTTGGGGATCGGGGTGAAAAATGAGCGTGCATGCCACATCCACATCATTGTGATCTTTCGAATAGGCTGGGATCTTCGTCTCTATGCGGCGTGGGCGAATGTCCGTGATCTCGACTTTGTCCCTGAGTGGGAGGACGAAGTGGAATCCCTCTTCGAGGATCTGCCCCCTTTGAACCTTGTTCCAGTGCAGCAAGACGCCTCGTTCCCCTGGACGTACGAGGACGCTGGATTCGATCCCCAGCAGCAGCAGCGCGAGGATCGTGATGATGAAATAGCGCGCGTAGCGTTTTGGTCGCATGCTGTGCCTCCGTTCGGAATGTGTATGTCGATGCACTGAGAAAGGACAGTCGCATTTTTGCAGCATGTGAAGTGCGTTGCGGATTGGCGCGGAATTCGATAGGGGCGAGCGATGACTGGGTGGCGGGGTTGGCTGATTGTCATGTTGCTGCATTCGATGCCGCTGGGCTGCTTCGCCGGGACGGCGGGGCCGGTGGTGCCGCGGTCGGGGCGGAGTGCGCAAGACTTTGTCCCGTCGGGCTGGACGCTGGAGCGACAATTGACCGACGATCTGAATCGGGATGGTCGACCGGATTTCGCGCTGCTGTTGTCGCCCGCCGATCAACAAATCGATCGACTGTTAGTCGTGGGGTTCGGCGATGCCGGTGGCGGATTCAAGTTGTCAGCGGTCAAGGCCGATTTGGTGATGTGCCAAAGCTGCGGCGGGATGTTGGGCGATCCACTCACTGACTTTCGCTTGGAGCGTGGCGTCGTGGTCATTCAACTCTATGGCGGGAGTCGGGATCGATGGGGGATGACGTATCGATTTCGGTGGCAACAGAATGACTGGTATCTGATCGGCTATACCGACGAAATCGGTGACACGCTACTCGGTACGGCGCGCACGATCGACATCAATTGGACGACGGGTGCGGTGATCACGACGGAGACCAAACTGGAACAGCAGACGGTAACGCGGGCGACGCGCCGCATGGCACCCATCACGCTGAGCGCTGCGACGATGGAGCGAGTGCGGCAAGCGGCGGGGATTGATCATTAATGCGCCGCATAACGTGTAAGAAGCTCGATTTGGAGGCCTCTAGCGGGCTCGTAGACGAGTTGGGGGGCGCAGGCCGGGCGTTGGTATGGGGGTTTTTTGATCAAAAAACTGAATGAAATCAAGAGATGGAGTGGGTGTCGCAGAATGGTGGTGAAAAAAGCATAGCAAAGATCGTGCGTTGCGATAGGTCTGCTATACGCGGATCGGATCGGTGGGGGCATGAAGCGGTGTTTTTGCGTAGTACTGTGCTGGTGTTTCGCCATCGGTGTCGCGATGGGGTATGCCGTCGCGGGCGAGGACTGTACGTTACAGCTCGATGGCATCCATGGCGCGCTGGATACGCGATCGCCGTTGCTGAAAAATTATCGACAAATGGATCAACGGAAAACGGCGGTGCGGCGCTTTACGGAGTCGGCGGTGCTGGCCGATGGAACCGCTGTGAGTTTCGAGACGGGTGGTTGTCAGCATATCGCCTATACACTGACGTATGGCCCGTTTGCACCGGATCGTATTAAAAGCGGCGAGCAGGGCGTGGCGTTGGGCATCGCGCTGTTAGAGCGGACGCCGTTTCGTGCGGACTTCCCTCATCAGACCATTTGGTTGCGTTCGCTGCGGACCATCCGGACACCGCCGACCACGCAGGGCGGTTTTAGCATTCCACTCGGCTGTGGCGACGCGACGTGCGCGTTGGAATGGACTCCGGCGGGGCAGCTCTCGTTGAGCTACGATTTTGCGCTGTAAGTGCGCTGAGGGCTCGTGAATGCCGGCTCAGACCAGCGTTTTTAACAATTCTATGGCGGGTTGAACCTGAACGCCATCGGGTGAACGATACGCCGTCCGCCCCTCACCATGAATTTGCAATGCCTCGCTGCTGGGGAATTTCCTCTTCAACGTGATCAACAGCGGATTGATCGGAGACTCTGTGCGCTTCACTTCGATGAACTGCAATGGCCGCTGATCTTCCAGAATGACAAAATCGACCTCCCGGCCGGTGACCTCGCGGACATACCGTAATTCCATGGCGCGGCCCTTCGTATCGACCTGCCAATCCACCCATTTGCGGAGATGACACGCCACGAGGTTTTCGAAACGTGCGCCCGGATCCCGCACCAGACTCCAATCCAGATGGTAATGTTTCTGTTCCTTTTTGACCGCCTTGATTTTCGGCGTACCAAACGGTGCCAAGCGAAAGAAAACATAGAATCGTTCGAAGATATCCAGCCAGCGACTCACGGTTTTGTGGTTTAGCTGCAGATCTTCGCGCAGCCCATTGATGGACAGCGGACTGCCCACAAGATCTGGCAGGCGCAACAGCAGCAATTCGAGGTGGCCTAGATCGCGCACGCCTTCCACCGTCGTGATTTCTTCACGCAGCAAGCGAGTGCGATACTCCTGCGACCAACGACGCGCTTCGACGGTGTCCTGACCGAAGAAGGGCTCCGGAAAGCCGCCGTACTGCAACAGATCGCGCAGCGCCGTCGAGGTGCCCCCCAACTCGGCGACCGACAACGGATGCATCCGCAGATAATGATACCGTCCCTGCAAGGAATCCCCACTGTACCGATACCAATCGAGCCGCGCGCTTCCGGTGACCAAGACCTGATAATAGCGTCTGTGCTCGTCGTAGAGTCCCTTCAGATAATTGCGCCAGCCGCGATATTTGTGCAGCTCGTCGAAGACGATCAGTCCTGCGCGGGTCGGCCATTCACGCCGTAAGATGCGCTCCCGATGCGCCGCAATATCCCAGTTTAAATACAGCCCCGTCTTACCGATGAAGCGCTGTGCCA
The DNA here is from genome assembly GCA_016210045.1 of Deltaproteobacteria bacterium. Lineage (NCBI taxonomy): Bacteria > Pseudomonadati > Myxococcota > Myxococcia > Deltaproteobacteria bacterium. The sequence continues at coordinate 5,344 of JACQUX010000025.1, forward strand.
GGGTCGTCTTCCCAACCTGGCGCGCGCCCCCCAAAAACACCATTTTCCGAGCCAGATCCCGACGAATTTGTGCGGCACAATAACGTTCGCGCATATGTTAGTAATTTATACCATAGAGTAAAAAAATGCGAAGTTTTTTATACTATTGGATAAAATACAACTATCACCATTCCATTCCACGACACGGCTGGCTCGGGAATAAATGTGGAAACCGTCGGGCGCGAGGCGGAATGATGGCGGTCGCAGTGCCGCGTTACCACGGGTACGGCGTGGGGGCCGTGTTGGCTTGGAGATTCACCCAGCTCGTCTGCGCGAGCTGGTCGAAGTGTTCATCCCACGTCGCCTCGGCACATGCCCACGCCTGCTCCACACACATCGTCCGCAGCTCGGCGATGAAGGCCTCGATTCCGACCTCCTGCGTCACCCCCGTTTCGTTCAGATGGGCGAGCACCGCCAAGAGGCCGGAGAAGGTCCAACCGAGCTGATCGGTCCCGTCGAGGAGCGTCTGCGTGAAGTCGTAGTAGTACGTGGTCGTCGTCCCGGTGGTGATCGGCTTGATCTGGAAATGTTCCGTCTGGGCCGCGTGGCTGTCGATCGCCGTATCCAGCAGGTCCACGAGGACGGCGGCCACGTTCCCCTCGTTCGTATCGTCCAATGGGTTGATCGTTCGCGTCTCGGCCTCCACATACATCACATAGGCGTTATCGTTGTATTCCGGCAGGACGTAGTTGGCGACGCTGTACTCGTAGAAATCGGCCCATCCCTCGATGAAGGCGGCCGCGGGATATTCCTGGCTCTCGGTATTATGCCAGCAGCCATCACCCTCGGTGTAATTCGTGGCCTGTGCCTCCACCCAGCAGTAGCCCGGATTCGGGATGGTGACGAGCCGCTGTTGGATGACGTGCCCATATTCGTGGTAGATCGTGCCGTGATCATCCAGCCACTTGCTGAAATTGATCCGCATCGTCGAGGCTGAGGCGTTCGACATCCCATCCGCCAGGGGATTCCCGGACGGATCGGTCACGATCTTTCCGCCGGCGATCTTGTAGTTCGGCCAGATCACGGTCAGCGGATCGTCCTGCGTCCAGCCGCCATCGGTGCCATACATCCAGGCCTCTTCCACCGAGGTGAAGACGTGGGCCGCCTGGTGGCTGAGCGTCCCGTAGACCGGGGCCATCGCACCGAAATCGAGGGCGCCGCTCTGGGTCGGGTTGAACGGGAGCGCGGCCGATTGCATCTGGTAGGGTTTCCCGAGGACATCTTTCATCCGCCACAGGTTGTTCTGCAGCGTGAAGAGCAACGTGAGCGTGGCGGGTTCATTCTTGGCCTTCTGGATCTCCAGCTGATGGATGATCGCGCCGTTGGTATGCGTGATCCCATAGCCGACGATCTTCTGCTTCCCCCCTTGCTTGATGACGACGGCGTACGGGACGTTGGCGAGCGGGCGGAAGTGGTCGTCCGGCAGCGGAAACGGGACGAGCGCTGCGTCGCGTTCATCGAAGAACGAGAGATTGCCGCTGATCTGCTGTTCCGCGGCCTGCGCGACGCCGAGCCCAACGATCCCGAGGAAGGTGCTGCACCGCAGCAGGGTTCGGCCAATCTGGAGAAGTGTCGTCGATAACATAATCAGCTCCGTTCCTGTCCGTTACGGCGTGACCAAATACGGCGGCGGAAGTTCCGTTCCGCCGCCGGCCGGCGTGGGTGCAAGGCCCTGCTCCTGATACACCGTCATCGGCACCAGCGCCGGGAGCGGCGCGCGTTCCGGCGCCTGATCGAGATCTGCAATCACCGTCCGTTGGGGCGCGCCGCCCGAGGGACGGGCGCTCCCCGCCGGAATCGCAACCAGCGCGTTCGGATTAGTGAGGAGCGGAATCGAGCTGCCGGCGGCCGTGCGCACCGTGGCGCGATCCACACCGACATTGAGTTCGTGCGGTCGATAGATGACGAGTTGCTCGCGCCCAGTCGTGCGGCTGATGAACAGCGTTGCACTCGTGGCGCGCGCGGCGGAGTCCGTTTCGTCGATCGGCCGGACCTGGACCTGGACCATACTATGCGTGGGCAGCGTGCCGAGGGGGATGAGTCTGAGGGTCAATTGTCGTGCATCGGTCGCGGGGAGTTCCACGGTCCCCTCCAGACGCTGCGCGCCGAAGGCCATCTCCCGCGTGGTCAGATCGATGTTGCCGCCCTCCGCCACGTCAAGTGACGGTGAGGTGACCGCCAGCCCAGGACCGACGGTCACGGCCATGGCCAGGACTTGCGCCGTCGCGACGCGGGACACGACGGTGATCGCGATCGGGATGGCCTCGCCGACGCGAATCAACGGGGTCACGACCTGCAACGTGGCCTCGATCGGGGCGGGGGGTGTGGTGGCGAAGGCGGGGCCGGCGAGCAGGAGCCAGAGCAAGCTGCTAGTGCCGACGATACAGCGAGCTCTCAATCTTCGGCATTGCATACATACCTCCTAATGATAAGTGTAAGAGGTGCGGGCCGAGCTGAAGAGTGGAAAACGGTGTTTCCCGCAGATTCCGTTCTCTATTGTGTACGGGGTATTAAAGTGCGGCGACGCAACATTTTCCGAGTTTTGCCGATAATAACAGTGCATGGTTAGCGTGCATCGAAAAGGTCCTCACGGTCTTCCTGCGACGTCGTCCCGTGGCGTGGCGCAGGCGCCGCGAGTGGCCGTTTCGGGGAGGCACGCGGAGGTCGCGGCGCCGCTCGACGGCGGACAAGGCACAGCGGGAACGGTCCAGCGCGGCCTGTGGCGGCGCATGGGGGGATGGGTCGCGCATCTGTTCCGGGATCGGAGCGCCGGAATCGTTCCGTGGGTGTTCCGACCGGTCAATGGGACATATTACTATCATGGGACGACGCTGTTCGATGTGGCCGTGATCGTCGCGAGTGGCGGTCTGATGACGCCGCAGGTCTCGCAATTTTCACTGCGCTGGAGAGATGCCGTCGGTTATGGGCGGACCCGGCAGCACACCCAGGCGGAAGCCGGATGTCGCACGCCGATGGTGCTGTTGCAGTTTCCGATTCCGAGTCTCGCCCCGTTGGTGGGCCACGACTATTTTCAACCGGCCGTGAGCGCGGCCTTGATGATGGATTTGCCGCCGATCCACGCGGCGTATGTCGCGGCGGAACGGCCGGTCCCATTGGCGCTGATGACGCTCGAATCGAAGCAAGGCGTTGTGGCGTATTTGGCTGCGCAAGCGGCGGAAGATGCGGCGTTGGCCGCGTTGCTGCCGCCGTTCGAGACTGTGCTGGGCGCATCCGCGCGGCCGGCGGATGTTCTGCCGTTCTAGGGCGTGTTAGCAATATCGATACAGCAGTGCGGAAACTACGACGTATTCCACACGCAATGGCCCGTGCTCGTTCCGGGGGCCGGGCGGAGGGCCCAGGGGCCCCCAGGGTACGCTATCGCGGCGCCATCGAGGCGCCGCGCGCTCGCCCTCGCCGTTTTCGTCGTTACATTACGCAAGGAGAAAACGGCTCCGAGAGCCCCTGGGGGCCCCTGGGCCCTCCGCCCGGCGAGCGCATAGACAGTCCCGGCAGTCGGTCATCAGATTTGCAAACACGCTTGATCACACATCGGGAGTGGAACGCGGTCCCGGGAGGGGCGCGAGGGGGGCCGGCGGGCGAGTCTGAGCGAGGGAGCGCTATGGGGTTGAAGCCCGACCGAGCGAGGTCTCAGTGAGCCGAGCGCCGTAACGCGAGACGAACGGCCCGCAGGCCCCCCTTGCGTTCCTCCCGGGGAATTGGCACGACCATCGATTTTGCAAACAGGCCCTAATGCCCTGCCGGCATTTGTCTGTGGTGGTTATCGCGATGGCACGATGCCCAACAAGGCAGCGAAGGCGTGCGTGGCGTTGCTGAGAAACGGGACGAGATTGTGGCGCAACGCGTAGCCGAATTGGCCGGTCACAGTTGCATCTTTTGTAAAGCGGGTACACGTAAAGCCGTCCGGCCGCGTCCGTTCCGTTATTGTGTACGGGACTTGGTCTCGCTCTTCCATGGCGCTGCGAATGACGCTGGATGGTTGGCCGGTGCAGACCAGCCAGCCGACATAGTCGCGGTAGATGCAACCATCGAGACTTTGCATGCGTCCTCCGGGTTACGAGTAGTATTCGATCCCTAAATGCGTGATTTGTTCTTCGCCCATCAGGTAGCGGAGCGTGTTCTTCAGCTTCATGTCTTGGATGAAGAGGTTGTGTTCTGGATAGAGGCCGGCGCCGACCATTGGGGATTTGAAATAGAACGAGATCCATTCCTGGATCCCCTTCATGCCAGCGCGTTTGGCCAAGTCCATGAACAACGCGATGTCGAGGACTAACGGCGCGGCGAGGATGCTGTCGCGGCAGAGGAAGTCGATCTTGATCTGCATCGGATAGCCGAGCCATCCGCTGATATCGATGTTGTCCCAGCCCTCTTTGTTGTCGCCGCGCGGAGGATAATAGTTGATCCGCACCTTGTGGTACAAGTTGGCGTAGAGTTCGGGGTGAAGTTCCGGTTGGAGGATCGTCTCCAATACGGAAAGCTTACTCTCTTCTTTAGTCTTGAACGAATCCGGATCGTCGAGGACTTCGCCGTCGCGGTTACCTAAAATATTTGCGGAGAACCAGCCGTCGATTCCGAGCATGCGGGAGCGGAGTCCTGGAGCGACGATGGTTTTCATGAGCGTTTGGCCGGTCTTGAAATCTTTGCCGGCGATCGGGGCGCCGTGCTCGCGCGCCAGTTCTTGCATGGCCGGCGTATCGACGGTCAGATTGGGCGCGCCGTTGGCGAACGGGATGCCGCGCTTCAGCGCTGCGTAGGCATAGAGCATGCTGGGGGCAATCGTTTGATCGTCCGCGTCGAGCGCGGCTTCAAACGCCTTCAGCGAGGCGTGGGCCGGGCCCGGTTCGGTGAAGACTTCGGTGCTGGCACACCAGACCATGACGCAACGGCTGACGCCGCTCTGTTTGATGAATTGATCGATGTCGGCGCCGACTTGTTCGGCCATTTCGCGGCGCGTGCCTTTTTTACAATGGGTACCTTCCAGGCGGCGGACGTAGTTGCGGTCGAACGCGGCGGGGAAGGGACGCAAGTTCGTGAGTGTATCGCGCAGCGTATCGAGCAGCGGACGCTCCAACACGCCGGCCTTCACGGCGGCGTCGTACGCGTTGTCGGGGAAGCAGTCCCACGCGGCGAACGCGAGTTGATCGAGCCCGGCCAGTGGAACGAAGTCTTTAATGAAGGGGACGTTCTTTTCAGTGCGCTTACCGAGCCGAATGCGGCCCATCTGCGTGAGCGAGCCGATCGGACGCCCTAGTTCGCGGCGGACCGCCTCGATGCCGGCGACGAAGGTCGTGCTGACGGCGCCGAGGCCGGGGAGGAGGATGCCAAGTTTCCCCGCTGCAGGGGCGATCGGTCGTGGTGTGGGTGCCATAGGTGTGGTATCTTTCGTTAGGTTGAACCGTTGATGCGCGCGTCGGCTAACACGCGTGCATTTTTTACGCAACTTTTTTGTCGCACTTGCCGATATTGGGGATGAGAGTCAATTATGCTGATTCAATGGTTGCAGAAAGTTTTTTCCGGCCCGACCGTAACGGCGGCAAATGCCGATAAACAGGCCACTTCCCGGCGCAGTGGGGAGGCGCGCGTGATCGATGTGGTGCGGACGGCATTGCGGGACGAGGCGACGGAACTGAAACATTTGGTCTCGATCGGGTTGCCGCGCACGCGGCGGCGGCGGGCCAAGGCGAAGGTCCGCGCCACGGTGGCCCGTACGATCGACCCGCTGTTCGACGATCCGGCGCTGATCGACGAGGTCACGGAACGGATTGTTACCGCGGCCGAAGTAGACCCCACCTATCGGGCGTTGTTTGTCGATAAGGAATAACCCCCTTCTCCTTGACCCTGGTCCCTGCTCCATGCTAGGCGGAGCGCACTTCGCACACCCGCGGTCCTTTTGGTCCGGTGCAGCGTTTCATACACTGGTGTACGACGGGCGATAGTCGCTTGTCTCGCGGGTGGAGGCTAACCGAAAGGGGTTTGTATGGAAACGGTCAGTATCAAGGCCTTGCTCGAGGCCGGAGTGCACTTCGGGCACCAGTGTTCACGGTGGGATCCGCGAATGAAGCCGTATCTCTTCACGGCGCGGAACGGCATCCACATCATCGACCTCGACAAGACGGTCAATCTCCTGATGAAGGCCTCGCACTTCGTGCTGGAGCAAGTGGCGCGTGGCGGGTCGGTGTTGTTCGTCGGGACGAAGCCGCAGGCGCAAGACGTCGTCGAAAAAGAGGCGACGCGGGCCGGGATGTTCCATGTCTGTCAACGGTGGTTGGGCGGCATGTTGACCAACTTCCGCACCATCAAGCAGAGCATCGATCGGTTGAAGGACTATTACACGCGCGTGGAAAACGGCGAGATGGCCAAGCTGCCGAAGAAGGAACAAATCCTGTTGGCGCGCGAAGCGGCCAAAATGCAGAAATCGCTCGGCGGGATCCGCGAGATGGATCATTTGCCGGCGGTGGTCGTGTTAGTCGATCCAAAACGCGAACAAACGGCGAAGCTGGAGGCCAATCGACTGCGGATTCCAGTAGTGGCGGTGGCCGATTCCAACTGTAATCCGAACGGGATCGATTTCATCATTCCCGGCAACGACGATGCGATTCGTTCCATTCAGTTGATCATCACCCAATTGGCGGATGCGTGTTTGGCCGGGACCGAAAAACGGCAGGCCGTAATTCGCAAGGAAGTCGAAGCGAAGGGGTCCGACGATAAAGCGGGGCCCGGTGGGGATGAGCGCAAGGTCGGCGGTCGTGGACGGGCCTATACCGGTCGGGAACGGGGCCGTTCCGGCGAAGAGGCCGCGCCGGCGCGCAAACCTGATGTCGTCGTCGTGCATTCGTAAATCACACGGGCATGTCGTGACTTTCCTGGGCCGCCGTGCGTATGGCGGTGGCCCAACAACGTAGTGGAGATAATGATGGCAACGATCAGTGCAGAGACAGTCAAGACCCTCCGAGAGCGGACGGGTGCCGGGATGATGGATTGCAAGCGCGCGCTGGAAGCGGCGTCGGGCGATTTGACCACGGCGGCGGATTGGTTGCGCAAACAAGGGATCGCGAAGGCCGCCAAGAAAGCGGGACGCTCGGCGAGCGAAGGGATGATCGCCGAATGCGTCTCTGCAGACGGGACCACCGTTGTCTTCGTGGAAGTGAATTGCGAGACGGACTTCGTCGCGAAGAACGACGAATTTCGCGCGTTCGCGGCCGGCGTAGCGCAGCTTGCATTGGATCAGAATCCACCCACGGTCGAGGCGTTGCGCGATTTGGCGATGAATGGGATGTCGGTGTCGCAGCGGCAGACCGAATTGACGGCGAAGATCGGCGAGAACATTGTGGTAGAGCGGATGGTGCGGCGCGCAGCGAGCGCGCAGCAGAAGAACGGTCGCTATATTCACGCCGGGGAAAAAATCGGCGTGTTGGTGATCTTCGACGACGCGAACGGCAAGCTGACGGCCGAGGCGGCGAAAGACGTTGCAATGCACGTCGCTGCAATGGACCCGCCGTATCTGCGACGCGACACCGTGCCGGCGAATACCGTGGAGCGGGAGCGGGACATTATTCGCGCTCAGCTCGCGGACGAAAAGAAGCCGGCGGAGATCTTGGAAAAGATCGTGGCCGGACGGATCAATAAATTTTATGCGGAACAGTGTCTGGAAGAGCAGGTCTTTGTGAAGGACCCGCAAGGGAAGCAGACCGTGGCGCAGGCGTTGAAGGCGTTGGACGGTCAGATTCGCATTGCGGAGATGGTCCGCTTCCAAGTGGGCGATCGTGAGGGCGCGTAAATGGCAACTCCGGTGGCGTATCGGCGCATTTTGCTGAAGGTCTCGGGCGAGGCGTTGCAAGACCCTGCGGTGAAAAGCGGTATTTGTCCGCCGGTTGTGGAATCGTTCGCCGCGGAAGTGCGCGAGGTCCACGCGTTGGGCGTGGAAATGGCGATCGTCTTAGGCGGCGGCAATATCTTTCGCGGGACGTCGTCGCTCGCCGCCGGGATGGATCGGGCGCACGCCGATTACATGGGGATGTTGGCCACGGTGATTAACGGGCTGGCGCTGCAAGATGCGTTGGAACGGCTGGGCGTGCATACGCGGGTCATGACCGCCGTGACGATGCAACAAGTGGCCGAGCCGTATATTCGGCGGCGCGCGTTGCGCCATATGGAAAAAGGTCGGGTCGTGATCTTTGTCGGCGGTACGGGAAATCCGTATTTTTCCACCGACACCGCCGCCAGTCTGCGCGCGATGGAAATCCAGGCCGAGATCCTGATGAAGGGGACGAAAGTCGACGGCGTCTACGACAGCGATCCGGTCAAGAACGCCGCGGCGAAGCGCTTTACCGAACTGACGTATCTCGAAGTGTTGCAACAAGGACTCAAAGTGATGGATTCGACCGCCATCTCGATGTGCATGGACAACAAGCTCCCTATTCTGGTGTTTGATCTCTTTACTCCAGGAAATCTGAAACGCGCGGTCGCTGGGGAGCGGATTGGAACCACGGTGCACCCATGAAAGCGCTCGTAGAAAAATCGCGTCAGCAGATGGAGCAGAGTTTAGAACATCTCCGTGCGGAACTCACTAAGATCCGCACCGGGCGCGCGTCGTTGGGGTTGGTCCAAGACGTGCGCGTCGAGGCCTACGGTCAGCAAATGCCGCTGCACCAAGTGGCCACACTGAATATCCCGGAACCGCGGCTGATCACCATCCAACCGTGGGATGCCTCGCTGATTGGCGCGATCGAGCGGGCGATCCTCCAGGCCCAATTGGGCTTGAGTCCCGGCAACGACGGCCATCTGATTCGGCTTCCGATCCCGCCGCTGACTGAAGATCGGCGGAAGGAATTGGTCAAAGTGGTGAAGCGGATCGGAGAAGAGACCAAAGTGGCGATCCGCAACGGGCGGCGCGACGCGAATGAGTCCCTGAAAGAAATGGAAAAGGCGGGGGCCCATTCCGAAGACGACGTGAAGCGGACGCATCAAGACATTCAAAAATTGACCGATGCGATCATCCTGAAGGTGGATGAGACGGTGGCGGTCAAAGAAAAAGAGATCATGACCGTCTGATGAATCCGCTACCGACACATGTGGCCATTATCCCGGATGGGAACGGGCGTTGGGCACAGCAGCGCGGACTTTCGCGCGTGGAGGGGCACCGTCGTGGTGTGGAAGTGGTGGATGACATCGTCACTGCGGCGCGCGAGTTGGGCGTGCGTTATCTCACCATCTATTCATTTTCCGATGAAAATTGGGCGCGACCGGCGGAAGAAGTCGAGGCCCTGATGGTGCTGCTCGACGCCTACTTGCGTTCCAAACGCGAAAAAATGTGCGCGCAACGGGTGCGACTGCGGACGATCGGCGATACGTCGCGTCTCCCGGCCGTGGTGCAGGCGGGGTTACGCGAGACGATGGCCGCCACGGCGGGGGGCGATGCGCTGACGCTGGTCTTGGCGCTCAGTTACGGCGCGCGGGCCGAAATCTGTCGCGCCTTTGCGCGGGCCGTCGCGGCGGGCGTCTCGACCGTGACGCCGGAGCAACTCGGGGCCTACCTCGATACCGCCGAATTCCCTGAGCCGGAGCTCCTGATTCGCACGAGCGGCGAATGGCGGATCAGTAATTTTCTGCTGTGGCAACTGGCCTACACGGAACTGAATATTGTCCCGCAACTGTGGCCCGACTTTACCGCAGAGGACTTTCGGGCGGCGGTAGCGGCGTATCAACAACGGGAACGGCGTTTCGGCCGTGTAACCAGCTAAACCGATGCTGCTGACGCGCATTTTCACCGCTCTGTTATTGATCGCCGTGATCGCCACGACGTTAGTGGTCGGCTCGGCGGCGCTCTTTCGGGGCCTCGTGTTGTTGGCGGTCCTCTTTGCGCTCGCGGAATTTTATCGCCTGACGCTGGGCGCGTCGCGGGTCTATCGCTTGACGGCGACACTGCTTGGTCTCGGATTGGCGGCCTGTCAAAGTTGGCATTTGCCGTGGGAGCGTTGGTTGTGGGCGATGGCGTTGGTGCTGGCCGTGGTGCTGCTGTGGCGGGCGACCACGTTGGAGCGCTTCGCCGCGCGCTGGGGCGTCGCGCTGTTAGGCTCGATCTATATCGGGAGCACGTTGCCGTATCTGAGCTGGCTCCGCGCGCTCGACCACGGCCGCGCATTGGTTGCGATGACGCTCGCGATGGTCGCGCTCTCCGACTCCGCCGCGTTTGCGGTCGGGCGGACGCTCGGGCGACGCAAACTGGCTCCGCTGACCAGTCCAAATAAAACGCTGGAAGGATTCATTGCCGGATTTGCGGGTTCTATCGTTGGCATGCTCGGATGTCGTGCGCTATGGTGGCCGGAATTTCCGTTATTGGCCGCCGTCCAGCTCGGATTGGTGATCGGACTGGTCGCGCCGATCGGCGATCTGATCGAATCGGCGGTGAAGCGCGGCGCCCATGTGAAGGATTCCGGTCAAATGCTCCCCGGGCATGGCGGGATGCTCGACCGCTGCGACGCCTATTTGTTCAGCGCGCCGATCGTCTACTATTTTGTGACGTGGTTGGGGATCAGCCATTAACCATGAAATCATCTGAATGGGGACAGGTACCTTCAAATCGGCCATTTTCGTGCATTTGAAGGTACCTGTCCCCACGCAAATGAAGTTAGATGTGGGATGAGGAAAGCGATGCCGCAACGTTTAGCCATCTTAGGTGCCACCGGGTCGATCGGGACGTCGACGCTCGATGTCGTGGCCCAGCATCCGGAGCGCTTTGAAGTCACCGCGCTGGCGGCGGGGCGGAATGTTGCACAGTTGGCGCCGCTCGTGGCGCGGTGGCGACCGCGATATGTCGCGGTCGCGGATCACGCGGCGGCTGCCGACTTGCAAGCGTTGGGGCTGCCGCCAGGCGTCGAGCTCGGGGTCGGCGATGCCGCCGTCGTCGCGTTGGCCGAATTGGCGGATGTCGATACGGTCGTGGCCGCGATTGTCGGGGCGGCCGGCGTGCGCTCCACCTATGCCGCCGTGCGTGCCGGAAAACGCGTCGCGTTGGCGAATAAGGAATCGTTGGTCGTGGCCGGCGCGCTCCTGATGCAAGCGGCGCGCGCACAGGGCGCCACGATCCTGCCGGTCGACAGCGAACATAGCGCAGTGTTTCAATCGCTGCACGGACATCGTCCCGCCGATGTGCGGCGGATCATCTTGACAGCGAGTGGCGGCCCGTTTCGCGACTGGCCGGCGGAGGCCATGGCCAACGTCACGGTCGAGCAGGCACTGCGACATCCGAACTGGTCGATGGGCGCGAAGATCACAATCGATTCCGCCACGATGATGAACAAAGGTCTGGAATTGATTGAAGCCCGGTGGTTGTTTGATTGCGAGCCGGATCGACTCGACGTCGTGATCCATCGCGAAAGCATTATCCACGCATTAGTCGAGTACTGCGACGGCGCGGTCGTGGCCCAATTGGCGATGCCCGATATGCGCGCCCCGATCGCCTACGCGCTCGCGTATCCGGAGCGGATCAGCAGCGGGATTGCGCCGTTGGATTTAGTGCAATGCAAGACGCTCAGCTTCACCGCTCCCGACGAAAAGCAGTTTCCGTGTCTGGCGGTGGCGAAAGCGGCGAATCGGCGCGGCGGCGCGGCGGCCGCGGTCTTGAATGCGGCGAATGAAGTGGCTGTGAGCGCCTTCCTAGCGAAACGGATTCCGTTCTCCGCGATTGCCGACGTGGTCGATGCCACGTGTACACGGTACACAGATCCGCGCGGCGAGACGATCGACGCGGCGTTGGCCACCGACACCGAGGCGCGGCGCGTGGCCACGGCAATCCTGAGGGAGAGACATTCATGATGGTCATTTTGCAACAACTCTGGGTCATTGTCGCGCTGATCGGCGGCTTTGGTTTGCTCGTCCTGATCCACGAATTCGGGCACTTCATCGTGGCGCGGCGTTCCGGGATTCGCGTCGAGGCCTTTTCGATCGGCTTCGGACGCGTCTTGTGGCAGCGGCGGCGGGGCGACACGGAATATCGCGTCTCGTTGTTGCCGCTCGGCGGCTACGTCAAGATGACCGGCGAAGATCCGGACGACACCGCGTCTGCGAGCGACCCGCGCAGTTACGCGAATCAATCGGTCGGGACACGGATGCGCGTGATCTTGGCGGGCCCCGTGATGAATCTGCTCCTCGCGGCCTTAGTGATGCCAATTCCATTTATGCTGGGACGCGAGCGGCCGGCCTTCGAGGCCAATCCCCCGATTGTGGAAGAAGTGCGTCGCTTTTCCTCCGCTGACGTGGCTGGAATCCGTCCGGGCGAGCGGATCGTGGCCGTGAATCAGCGGCCAGTGGCGACGTGGGCCGATGTCCAAGATGCCATCATCCTGGCAGGAAAAGGCGGGATCGTCCTCCAGATGGAGCGCGCCGGCGCGCAGCGCGATGTCCCGTTGGGAGAGAGTCGCTGGGGGTTCGGCATCCATCCGAGTACGTTTTTGTTGAATCGCCCCGTGGTCGACGGGACGCAACCTGGCTCTCCGGCAGCAGCGGCAGGCCTCCAAGCCGGCGACCGCGTGACGGCCGTTGCAGGGCAGCCGGTGCAGTATTGGGACGAACTCTCGTTGGCCTGCGGCGCAGGCAGGAATCTCTGGTTCTGGCTCTGGGCCGCACGGGCCTGGGGCGGCCGCACGGCGGATGCGTTGGCGTACGTCGGCGGACAACCATTGGAGCTGACCGTAGTGCGAGGCGACGTCACATTGCAGCTGCAAGTCGAGCCACGGATCGATCCGGAACTAGGGCGTGCGATTTTAGGGGTCACGCACGATCCGGATCGGGTCTGGGCCGGCGTCCCGAAGGTGGTATGGCGTTACGGGCTGGGCCAATCGATCGTTCGCGGCACGCAAGAGTTGGGGCGACTGTTTCGTCTCACCGGTGATTTTTTAGTGCGACTGATCCACGCGCCGAGCGAACACTACAGCTCATTGGCCGGTCCGGTGCGGATCTTCTCAATGTTCGCCCAGATCGCCCAAGAGGGGCTTTCACCGTATCTCTATTTCCTCGCGTTCTTCAGTCTGCAACTCGGAATGTTGAATTTGCTCCCGATCCCGGTGCTGGATGGCGGCCATCTCTTCTTCCTCGCCATCGAGGCCTGTGCCCGCCGCCCACTCGCCCGTCGCGCCCGCGAAGTTGCGCAATATGTCGGCCTAGTGTTTCTGCTCAGCGTGTTTGTCTTCGTCACCGTGAACGATTTGGGTTCGTTCGCGTGGGTGCGGCGATTGGTGGACAAGATTTTTTAGCGCCGTCCGCGAGGGACATGGCACTAGCCAAAGGTCTGCGCTTCCAGTAACCCCTGCGCATGGGGCGCGCGTATCTCAATCACATTGCTGTGGCAGTGCCGGCGCAGGAGTGTCATGCGGCGAGCTCTGCGATTGTGCGGGAGTCGGCTGCGGCGGCCGATCGTGCGGTGCTCGCGCGCGTTTGGCCGCAGCTCGGTATTGCGCGGCGCTATACGGTGTTGCCGCGTTTTTGGGGGAGCGACGACCGCGCATTTTATCGGCCGGATCATTGTCCCGGCACGGCCGAACGGATGGCCATGTTTCGTGCGCACGCCTGGCCACTCGCCGCGCAGGCGCTCGACGCCCTCTTCACCGCATCCGGCGTGCCATCACGGCGGAGCATCACGCATCTGATCGTCACGACCTGCACCGGCTTCTACGCGCCGGGACTGGATTACGACATTGTGACGCAGGCCGATCTCCCTCCGAGCACGCAGCGCTTGGTGCTCGGCTTCATGGGATGTTATGCCGCGATTCCGGCGCTGCGCCACGCGAGTGCAATTGTGCACAGCGATCCGACGGCACGCGTGCTGATCGTCAACGTGGAACTCTGCTCGCTCCATTTTCGGCCACAGGCCCCGCTGGATCAATTGCTCACGTTTCTCCTCTTTGCGGATGGTGCCGCCGCAAGTGTCGTGAGCGCGGAGCCGCGCGGTTTGCGGCTCGACGGGTTTCATCATGCCCTGGTCCCCGCGAGTGCGGACGCAATGCAGTGGCAGATTCACGATCACGGATTCTTTATGCATCTCGACGCCGCGATTCCACAATTGGTGGCCGCTGCGGTCCGCACCGAACAACGGGCCGTGTGCGGGCCGTGGGCCGTTCCCACAGTGCGCCACTGGGCGATCCATCCCGGCGGTCGTGCGATTCTCGATGCCGTGGCGGCGAGCTATGCGTTACCGGACGGAGCACTGGCGGACTCGCGCGCGGTGTTGCGGGACTACGGCAATATGTCGTCGGCGACGATCATGTTCGTGTTGCAGCGGATGTTAGCGGTCGCCGCGCCGGGCCCTGGCGTGGCGATGGCGTTCGGTCCGGGACTGACGTTGGAGAGCATGCGATTTACGATCAGCGGTGAGGTTCCATGACCCGTTGGGCCCAGCGGAGTTGCGCCGAGGAATTGATGGATGATGCCTCGGTGCCGGATGCGACCTTTGCGGCGACGCTGCAAGAGATCGCCCGCATTAACCGTTGGACGTGTGCCTATGCGCCGACGTTGGCGGCGTTGGAGCGCTTTACTGTACGACATGACAGCGCGCGTCCGCTACAAATCCTCGATCTCGGTTCTGGCTATGGCGACATGTTGCGCGTCGTCGCCGCATGGGCGGTTCGGCGCGGCGTGAACGTGCAGCTGACGGGAATTGATCGCCATCCGGCGGCGGCCCTTGCTGCGCGTGCGGCGACGCCCGCGCAATGGCCGATCGCGTTCGAAACTGCAGACGTGCTCACGTACGCGCCGCCGGTGCCCGTCGATGTCATCATCTGCTCGCTCTTCTTACATCATTTCGCGACCGACGCTGCCACGTCGTTGCTGCGCCGGATGACGGAGCTCGCTCAACTCGGTTGGTTCGTGAACGATCTGCACCGCCATCCAATCCCGTACTACGCGGTGCGATGGGCTGTGCGACTTATCGGCAGCGGTCCACTAGTGCGGACGGACGCGCCACTCTCGATCGCGCGTGCGTTCACGCGGCGCGATCTCCAGACCTTGATTGCGCGCGCCGCGATTGACGCTTCGCGGGTCCAGATCCGCTGGCACTGGCCATTCCGCTGGGGCATGACCTATGCGCACCGCTCATAACGAGTCACACGACGTGTGGGATAGCATCGTCATCGGCGCGGGCCTCGCGGGCAGCGCGGCCGCGTATCATCTCGCACAGCGCGGTCGTCGCGTCCTGCTTCTCGAGCGGGAAGCCACGATCCATCCGAAGGTCTGTGGCGAAGTGATTCGCGCCGAGGCCCTGCCGTATCTGCTGGCGATGGACGTCGATGTCGCCGCGTTAGGCGCACAGCAGTTAACACGCGCGCGCTGTCTCGCCGGATCCGCCCGCACGACGCTGCTCTTTCCAACACCCGCGTACGGACTGTCACGCGTCACGCTCGACACCGCGTGCAGTGCGCGAGCGATGGCCGTTGGAACAACGTTGCACCTCGGTGAAACAGTGCACGCCATCGCGCAGACCGATGGCGCCTATGACATCACGACTTCGCATGACACGTATCGCGGACGCAGTATCATCCTCGCCACGGGCAAACACGATCTGCGCTCCGTGCAGACACGTGCCACACGCCATTCTCTACGTGGGGCGGTCGGCATCAAATGGCATTGTCAGGCGACGCATGCGGCGGTGGCCGAGCTTGGCAACACCGTGTGGATGCTGGCCTTCCCTGGAGGCTATGCCGGACTCTGTCGTGTCGGCGCGACGACGGTCAATCTCTGCGGCTCCGTCACGCCCGCATGGCTCGCCCGCCACGGTCGCCAACCACACCAGCTGCGCGCGTTCTTGCACGACACGTTTCCGATTGCGCGCCCGCTGCTGGACGGCCTCACGTCCGAAGACACTCAACCATTGGTGATTGCTGGCATTCCGTATGGATTTTTTCGACCGGCGGCCTCGCTCACCCACGACGGCGCGTATGCAGTCGGCGATCAAGTCGCGACGATGCCGAGTGTCGTCGGGATCGGCATGACCGTCGCGTTGGCCACGGGAACCCTCGCCGCGATCGACCTCGATGCCACGCTACGCGGCCAGCCGCGCCGCTACGAGGACCAACTGCATCGGCTCCTCGCCCGTGCGCGCCGGGCCGCACTCTTCACGCACGCCATGATGACTTCGGCCGCTGCGCCATACGGCGTACGTCTCTGTCGTTGGCTGCCGCCGCTGGGTCACGGAGTGCTCCACGCCAGTCGGGTTCCTTCCGCTGGGGTAGTTTTCGCGCGCCAGGGTTGACAATTCAGCGGATTGCACTAGGAGTGCCCCCCTTGGAGGTGTCGGTATGGCACGAGTCACGGTCGAAGATTGTTTAGAGACGCTGGAAAACCGGTTCTCTTTGGTCCATTTAGCGGCCAAACGGGCGAAGGAATTGCTCAAAGGGGCGCGGCCGATGTATCCCTGTAAGAACCGCGAAGTGGTCACCGCGCTGCGCGAGATCGCCGATCGCAAAGTGATCGCCCACATCCCCAACCCGAAGCGCACGGCGTAGCAACAAAATGACGACCCTCGTTTCCAAATTGTCGCGAGTGCCTCAAGCGCTAGGCGCGGCGGGGCCCCGAAACCGGAGCGTACATAAATGTACGTGAGGATTTTGGGGTGCCGCAACGACGCGATTGGGGTGCTCGCGGCGATTTGGGAATGAGGGTCGCCGCCCTGGCGGAATTGGTAGACGCGCCAGACTCAAAATCTGGTGGCTTCACGGCCATCCCGGTTCGATTCCGGGGGGCGGCACAAATAGCACGGAAAACCATGCGCACCGCAGTTCCAGTATCGAAGACCTCTGCCGGCGCCGTTGAACCACGGCTCGCGCTGATCGCGGGCGTCGTGGAAGAAATGAAGGGCGAGGCGCTGACGATCCTCGACCTGCGCAGTCTTACCAGCTTCACGGATTTCTTCCTACTCTGCAGCGGCACGTCCGACCGCCACGTCCAATCGATCGGCGAGACGATCGTCACACGCTTGAAGTCCCACGGGATCATGCCGCTCGGGGTCGAAGGGCACGACAGCGCGCAATGGATCCTGATCGACTATGGCGCCATCGTGGTCCACGTCTTTTACCCCGCCGCGCGCGAGTTCTACCAAATCGAAAAATTCTGGGCCGACGCCCCCGTGATTTCGCTATGAAACCGGTGATGTTAATTATCCTCGACGGCTGGGGCCATCGCGAGGCGCGCGAGGGGAATGCCGTCGCGTTGGCGCAAACGCCCGTGTTCGACCGGCTCTGGGCGACCTGCCCGCGGACGCTGCTGCGCACCTCCGGTCTCGACGTCGGACTCCCGGACGGTGTGATGGGCAATTCCGAAGTCGGGCATCTGAATATCGGCGCGGGCCGCGTGGTCTATCAAGACCTGACCCGAATTAACGAATCGATCCGGCAGGTGGAGTTCGCTGCGAACGCCTCGCTGACGGCCGCGTGCGCGTTAGTGCAACGCACCGGGGCGACACTCCATCTGATGGGACTGCTCTCTAACGGGAGCGTCCACAGCCATATCGATCATTTGTTGGCGCTGCTCACGACCACGCGCGCGGTCGGCGTCACCAACATCCGCCTGCATCTGTTTCTCGACGGCCGCGACACGCCGCCGCAGAGTGGTGTCGGGTTTTTGCAACAACTGCAGGCGTATCTGACCGATCACCGACATCCGGCGCGGATCGCGTCAGTGAGTGGGCGCTACTATGCGATGGATCGCGATAAGCGTTGGGAACGGACCAAGCTAGCCTATGACGCGATCGTGCATGGGGTGGGGCCGCGCGTCACGGATCCGCTCGCGATGTTGCACGACTCGTATCGCGAGGGCGTGACCGACGAATTCGTGCTGCCGACCGTGGTTGTAGCCGACGGACAGCCAGTCGGTCCGATCCGTGACGGCGATGTGGTGTTGGCGATCAATTTTCGCGCCGACCGGATGCGCCAACTGACGCGCGCGTTAGCGTGCGAGGATTTCCAAGACTTCGATCGCGGGGCGTATATTCGATTGGGACAATATCTGTGCATGACGTCGTATCACCAAGACTTTCGTTTTCCGCTGCTCTTCCCGCCGCAGTCGATGTCGAATTTGTGCGGTGAACTCGTGGCGGCGCGCGGATTGCGCCAACTCCGGATCGCAGAGACGGAAAAATATGCGCACGTCACGTTTTTCTTTAATGGGGGCGAAGAACGGTTGTACCCGGGCGAAGACCGTGTCTTAGTGCCGTCGCCGCGCGATGTCCCGACCTACGACCACAAACCGGAGATGAGTGCGCGCGAAGTCACGGCCGCGGTCTGCCAACGGATTACCGACGACGCGTATGACTTCATCGTGTTAAACTTCGCCAATCCCGACATGGTGGGGCATACCGGCGTGCTGGCTGCGGCGATTCGTGCGGTCGAGACGACCGACGCGTGTCTGGGGCAGGTGTTGGAAGCGCTGTTGGCGCGCGGCGGCGCAGCGATCGTGACTGCGGATCATGGGAATTGTGAACAGATGATCATGTCGGATGGCACGCCGCATACGTCGCATACCACGAATTTGGTGCCGTGCTGTTTGGTGCAGCCACCGTCCGCAGCGTGTACCTTGCGCGACGGCGGACGGTTGGCGGATTTGGCGCCGACGTTGTTGGAGCTGATGGGGATTCTGCGGCCGTCCGAGATGACGGGGCGGAGTTTGATCGTCGCGGGGTAATGCTGGCGGAGCCGCGAAGCGGGGGCCGCACTCCATGGGGCGCAGGAGGGAAGGGTCAACCCTTCCCCCCCGCAACAGCGGGTCCCCCCTATCCCAGCGCCCCACGGAGTGCGGTCCCCGCTTCGCTCACGCTGTTCTTCTGCCGCTCATGCTATGCCTACCGAGTCGCACCAAACCTTTAAAAAAAATGAGTGGTGGGGGCGGGCGTGGGTGGGGGCGGCGCTGGCGGCGGTGTTCCCGCGGCGGTGTGTGGGGTGCGATCGGGTGTTGGGGGCGGGGAGTGACGGGGAGGCGGGAATTTGTGCGGGCTGTGCGGTGGTAGTGCCGTGGGTGATGGGGCCGGTGGGGACGGCGTGGGTGCCGAATCTGCGGTGGGAGCGGTTGACGGCGGTGTGTCGATTCGAGGGGCCGTTGGTGGCGGCGATTCATGGATTGAAATATGAGCGGCGGACGGATCGGGCGCGGGCATTGAGTGCTTTATTATGGCAAAGTGTTGCGGCGCGCTGTCCGTACGACGTCGTGTTGGCGGTGCCGCTCGCGGCGGATCGGTTGCGGGAGCGGGGATATAATCAGTCGCAGTTGTTGGCGAAAGGAGTGGCCCGCCGATTCGGAGTGCGGGCGCCGGTCGATTGGGTGCGGCGCGTCCGCGCCACGCGGCCGCAAGTGGGCTTGGAGGCGGGCGCGCGGCTGGACAACGTCCGTGGCGCGTTCGCGATGACACCGCGCGGCGCTGCCGGAACGCGGGACCGCCGGGTCCTGTTGATCGACGATGTGTTAACGACCGGCGCAACGTTGCACGAATGCGCTCGAGTCCTTCACCGCGCCGGTGCGGTGCGTCTCGATGTGGCCGTGATCGCGGTGGCATAGATATCCGCTAACGCTGTGCGGCATCGGACGGAGGATTGGCAACGGCCCCTCACCCTCCGCCTAAGGCGGAACCCTCTCCCCGTCGGGGCGAGGGGAAAATTAGGAAGTCAGGTCGGCTCAGGCAACTTTTTTTTCGAACTGCCGAATAAGATGGCATGGCATGTCCACTGCGTATCCGTGCCCTCTGTGTCGTTACGCTGGTTGGTATCGCTGCGACCGGGCGTGGCGAAGGGCGCTTGCCGGTTGGGCCGGCGCTGTTAGTCACGCCGACGTCCGTTGAAGGGGTGGGGCCCGCGGCAACGAACCCGTCGCCGACCACGGCCCCGACGGAACCTCCGACGGCGACCGTGACACCTGCGACATCCGACGATGCGGCGGCGGACACCGTGACACCGCCGCCCAGCTGTGGCGCGGCGCC
Organism: Deltaproteobacteria bacterium; assembly: GCA_016210045.1. Classification (NCBI taxonomy): domain Bacteria; kingdom Pseudomonadati; phylum Myxococcota; class Myxococcia; species Deltaproteobacteria bacterium. The sequence goes on from JACQUX010000025.1 coordinate 25,352, forward strand.
GATGCGGACGGTGCAGTCGTGCGACGAGGGGGGCGGTTTTCTCTGCGTCGACTCGCCGGCGGCCGGCACGACGGCAGGCACCGTGCTGGTGACGGGGCGAGTCAGTCGACACGAGCATGCGTTTGCGGGCCTCCATGTCGTGGCGCAGCACGATCCCACGAAACAACTGATGCCGGTCGACACGGCCCATGCGGTGCAAGCCGATGGACGATTCCAATTCTCCGTGCCGCTGCCGCAACTGGGTGACTATACGATTGTGGTGCAAGCGCTGCGGGTGAGCGGGGCGCCGAGCGTGGAGCGGGTGCAAATCAGTCGTGTCGTCGCGCCGCAACCTTTGCGAGCCGGTGTTCAACTGACGCCCGATCCGAAGGCCACGCAGGGCGAGATTGCTGCGGAATCGGTTCAGTTGCACTTGGACCTGCTCCCGGATTGCGAGCAATGTGACCTGCTGGGAAGCCGCACCGGTGCCACAGCTGTCTTCGTGACCAATGTGATTACCGACGTCGACGGCCATACACGCCGCATCGAACGCCAAACTGACCTCGGCAGTGACGGGCAATATAATTTGTGCATTCCAGTGGCGCCCGGGAGCAACCGCGTGGCTATTGCCACTTGTAACGCCGCGACCGGCGCCGACCGGGCGCACTGTCCGCAAGCGCCGCCCGTTACGTTTACTGTTCGGGACCCGCGTCCGCGGATTACGTTGTTGGAACCGCTCGGGTCTTTTACGACGATTCTCGAGGCCAAGACGACGCCGCGCGTGGCCTTTGCAGCGCGTATCGAGAACTTGGCCCCGTCGACCACCGGCAGCTGCGATGACCGCGTGACGCTGCACTGGAATCGCGCCGCACCGGTCGCGCTATGTGCCGGGAGCGACGGAATCTATCGGGCGCAATTGAAGCCGCACACGGGGATCAATCTCGGGAGGGTGCGCGTGCGCTATGGGGCGCAAGAGCTCGCGGAGCAGGCGTTCGCTGTGGCGTGGGGCGAGCTGCACAGCCCGTGGGGCGCGGATGGGCGGCTGCTCGCGAATGATGCATGGTGGTATCGCGACGCTTTGACGATCGGCGTGCGCCAGGAATTTATGGCGCAAACGGTGCGTGAAGTTGTGAATCACGTGGCGGCCTCGGATCGCTTCGAACGCTTTCTGCAAGGCCTGCTCGATGTCAACGGCGGTGCCCCGGCAGCAGAGAGCGCAACCGCCGCCCATCTGAGTCAACAGATGGCCACGATTCAACAAGGGATCTGTCCGTGGACCGCATCCGGCGGGGATCATCACATGACGATGCAACTAGTCGAGCCGCCGCAGATCGGCGGTTTCGAGATCACGCGCATCACGTTTGCGCAAGATGAGATGCGCTTCGAAATCACGGTGCGCGATCTAAAAATATTGGCGCGCTATTTCCGCGACGATAATCGCGATGGCCAGCCAGACGAGGCCATTATTCCGCTCAAGATCGCGTTCCAACATCTGCTCCTCTATCCCAAGATCCGTTTAGAGCGCGGCGAACGACCGCGTGTACTCTTGACGGCCGACAGTACCGATTGCGACTATTTGGGGGACACGTATTGCCGCCATGCCCCCGCCGTGGTGATCCCGCAGAACTTCATCGGCGCGGCGACGGCGGCGCGCGGCTTCGTGACCTGCGACCATACGGAACAAGCGGTTTCGGAAGAAGTCGCCGCCCTCTGTCACGGGCTGAATGTCACCAATGCCCAAACGGGATTGCTCAGCCAAAGCGTCCTCGATGCGCTCAACGACGCCTTCTATTGTAACGGATCGGCGGCCCTGACGTTGCTCTTCCGCGAGAGCGCGTCGGATCTCGATCTGCAGGCCGGCTGCGGCAACACGGCGCCTTCCGACGACCAACGCGCCGCCCCGGTGCCGGGGATCATGCCGTTACAACTGTCGCAATGTCCGGCGCCGGACGCGCATGCGCTCTTCGCCAATCGGTCGTTGCGTTTGCCGGTCGGACTCGACCTGGTCCATAGTGTGCTGCAATTGAATAGTCAGGGGATGTCCGCGCGCATTGCGACGCGCATCGGGAACGAATCGTTTTTCAATGCGCTGCCGCCCGACGTGCGGCAATCGACGTTCGGCTATCTGACCGATGTCGGCGACCCGCATCTGCCGCTCGATCTTGGATTGGCGGGTGCGCGCGATTTGACGTTCGGTGTTGGCGAGAGTCTGCTCAATCAGATCCTCTTCGGCCTCAGTCTCCAAGCGGAGGGGCACGGTCCGTTGGATTGGGACCTCTCGCAAGTCTTTTATGAACGGCTCGGCATCGACTTAGTGGCGCAGTGTGACGCAGCCGAGCAGCCGAGCAGTCTCTGTTACCTGCGTCCGACCGTGAAAGACCTGTTCGGGACCGCGCTCACGAGCTACGGCTATTTTACGCCGCGCCATCCGGTGTTGCTCCGCTTGCGCGGCAGTCGTCGTGTGGCGCCCCACGTGCGTTTTTATCCCACAGACCTCGCCTTGCCGGTGATGGAGTCCGGACAGCCGGCAGGGAGTCGTCGTGCGCAAGTGATCGAGCTGCAAATTCCCGATCTGGAAATGGGCTTTTATGCACTGGAGACGGACCCCAGTCGCGGCACCGATCAATACGGCAACCCCGTGCTCCGGCTCGATCCGGATGGTCAGCCGATCATTTACTCGATGCGTCCCGAGCAATCCGATCCGCACGCCGGCGCGATAATACGCGCGCGCGCCACGTTGTTCCTGGCGTTCGAACTGGGGACGTTATTGCCGGACCCCGACGATCCATCGCATGTGGTGGTCCGTCTCAAGACCCTGCCGACCTTGACGCGGCTGAGTTTCGCGGCGGAACCGGGGAGCAACAGCACCCTCGTTCCGGAGCGCCGCATCCTCTCGCAGCTCGAAGAGATCATTAAGACCGGGATTACGGGCTTCAGTGAAGAACAGAGCGCGATCCCGATCCGTCTGCCGAAGCGTTTCGATTTCAGCGCGAATGTGGAAGACAACATCTTGAGTGCGTTGCTCGGGATCACGCAACTCCGCTTCGCGCACGACGGCATTTCGATCGGCGTCGATCAAGGCCAAGACTTCTTTTCGTTCGGCGCCAATCTGTCGCTGACCCAACGCCTCCCCGTCGCCGGCCAAATGCAAGAATGGCGCATTCCGAGGGAATGACGGCGTGCGTAGATGCGTACGCACTAGGGCGTGTTTGCAAAATTGATATGGCAATGCAGGATCTTCCATCACGCAGTGGCCCGCGTTCGATACGGGGGCCGGGCGGAGGGGGCAGGGACCGCCAGGGTACGCTATCGCGGCGGCATCGAGCCGCCGCGCGCTCGCCCTCGCCGTTTTCGACGTTAGATTTCGCAAGGAGAAAACGGCTGCGAGAGCCCCTAGCGGCCCCTGCCCCCTCCACCCGGCTCGGGCACGGACAGGCCCTCGGGACTCCCCTCTTGCTCCTGCCGGGGCATGTGACTCAGCAATTCAATCTGGATGAGCAACTCGGGTCCGATGCGATGTGCGCAGGGCCAGCAGGGCTTGGACGAATTCGGCGGCCTTGTGGACTAAGTCTTGGGCACTGCTTTTCATGAAGTCCGGTGACGGTGCATAATCGGCGATGGCTCGCCATTCTGTTAATATGGCCTATTTTGTCAAATGTAGGTCATTTTGGAAAATAGAGAATTGAAAATGGAGGACGATCCGCTGGCGGCGGATCGTTACCCCCCCGCGCCTGAGGATGTGGCAACGGCACCGTTTAATTGTTCCATCACGGCGAGGAAGCGTTTGCCTTGCGTGAGGGGGACTTTCAGCGCAACGCCAGCGGGGAGGGGGACAGAGCCGTCGTAGACCGCCGGTGTCAGTCCGGGATTCAATTGCCACAACGTTTCCAACGCCACGGCGGCGTGCTTCGCGAGGTCCGGCAGCGCCACGATGCCGGTCGTGACAACGGTGTCGTATTGGAGCGGCGGGTCGATAGTGAGTTTGCCGAACAGCGTCTCCCGTTGTTCGTAGGTGTGGAGCGCGGCGAGGAATTCACAATAAAAATTGCGCGATGCAAATCCGTAACTGGCGCCGCGATATGAGTTAATGATCCGTTCGATCGACGTGGTGCCGAGTTCTCGCACCGCGCGCAGCAAGTTGCCGGGACCGGAATTGTAGGCATTGATCGCGAGCGGCCAGGTGCCGAGCTGCTGGAAATTCTTCTTCAATAACCGTGCGGCGCCGTGACTCGCCGCGGTCGGGTCGTTGCGTTCATCGATGAAGCGCGTGTTTTGCAGTCCCATCAGTCGCGCCGTCCCGGGCATGAATTGCCAAATCCCGGAGGCCCCGGCCTTGGAATACGCGCGCAGATCGAACATCGATTCCACAAACACGAGCCGGCTCATTTCCCACGGGATTTGCTCTTCGGCAAAGATCGCCTCGATCTGCGGCAGATAGCGCCCCGACGCGATCAGACCGGCGCGAAACCGATCTTTCAGCCCGGTTTGGCTGCGCAGCCGTTCGTTGGTGGCCGCGGCCCGAAATTGCTCCGGCGTTGCCCCGTAAGGGGCGAACAGTTTGACGATCCGCTGCTCTAATGGGGATTGTCCGGGACGTTTGGGATCTTCCGTGAGTCGGAGCAGCGCTTCGCGTACGCGATCCATGGTCTCGCGGACTCGCGCGCGCCGCGCTTCTTGCACCTCCGGCGGAAACGCCGCGAACGGGTCGCCTAAGCGGCTGATATCGGCCAAGCTGATGGTTGCGTAGACGATCTCGAGGTGGTCGGTGTCGTGAATCAGGACCTGATTGCGATCGTATTTGCTGTAAATGTCTTGCCAGAAATGCACTGGAGCGGCCAGCGCACGCGGGATTGCGAACGTGGCGCGGATCTTCCGGTGCCGCTGCCCTTGGGCGCGGGCCGTATCGGCCACCCGCGCGTAGAATCCTTGGGCGTGGGCCGATGAAAGAGGGTGGAACAAGAGTGAAACGAGCAGTACGCTGACCGCGAACAGAGTGAGCAGTTGCTTCATGAGCGCGATATAGCATATACCCGCCGCGTACGGAAAGTAGAACCCACCACTATTTAGGAGGAAAATATGCGTATCACATCTCTCATCGTCGCTGCGGCCGTGGTCGGCGGCTCGCTGTTCAGTGCTCGCCTCGCACGAGCCGACGGCTGTTTCCTCTGTGAGGGTGGCGGCTACGTTGCCTTCACCGGAGAGGACACGTTTGAGAAACGGAAGAAAGCGACCGAACAATTCGGTTGCAAGGTCTCGGGCACGACCTCGTCATGCAGCCATCCCAAGGGAACGGTCAGCAGCCTGCGCCGTGGCACAGAAGACCAAGTCGCCTGCGAAGGGGAAGAGCATCAGAAAGACAAGAAGGGGAAGAAATACCAATCTCCGAAGCAGGAGTCGTAACGCGTGGGGCCTCGGGGGCGGAAGCTTCGGCGTTGGTTGCTTGGGCTCGGCATGAGCGTCGGGCTCGCTGTGGCCGGCGTCTATTACTTTCCGCAATGGTTAGCGGTCTCTGACCCCGTCGCGCCCGCCGATGCGTTGATCGTGCTCGGCGGCGATGCGACGCGCGCGATCGATGCCGCCAAATATTTCCGCCAGGGGATAGCGCCGATTGTCTATATTTCGCAGCCCGTCGTGGAAGCATCGTTCCGTCGCTTAGAGGAATTCGGGATCATCTATCCGCGTGAAGCCGACGTCGCACGCGCAGTCTTGATCGCGAACGGTGTGCCGGAGTCGCAGATTCGTTCCGGCAGCGATCCGGTCATTAGTACGGTGGAGGAGGCGGAGGCGTTAGAGCGGCGGTTGCCGGAGTCGGCGCAGCGCGTGCTGTTAGTGACGTCGCCATATCACGTGCGACGCACGCGCTTCATCTTTCGACGCGCGATGCCGGGACGCGTAGTCTCTGTCGTCGCGTCGACTGCGGAACTCTATCCGCGCCGCTGGTGGACTCGCCAAGATGTGGCGCGTGCCGTCGTGTTGGAAGGAATGAAATTCGCCTTTTATCTCCTCGGAGGACGATTTTATGCGCATTGAGTGGATCACGTTGGCTTGCGCGATCGCGTTACTCCTCTATTTCCGCTGGGCAGGAAGGGTGTGGAAACGACTGCCACAGCTCCCACTCGGATTCTTCATCGTCTGGCTGTTATTGGAAAGCGTCGCACCGCTACTCACTCGCCTCGCGTGGCATGGGCTGTTGGCGTGGGTTGCGGCCCTCGCAACGATTGCCCTCTATTTCGGCCTGATTCGCTTTGCGGCCTTTGCCATCGAGTCCGTCGTCGGGAAACGGCGACGCGTCGCCGTGCCCGGGATCGTGCGCGATGTCGTGCTGGTGATCTTGTACGTGATCGTCATTCTCGTGGTGCTGCGGCAACAATTGCATCTGGATCTCACGTCGCTGGTGGCGACGTCGGCCGTCCTGACCGCCGTGCTCGGGCTCGCACTGCAAGAGACGCTGGGCAACTTGTTTTCCGGCATCGCGCTCAATGTGGAACGGCCCTACAAATTGGGCGATTGGGTCGCGTTCGATAAATATCGCGGCCAAGTGCGTGAAATGGGTTGGCGCTCCACGACCATTCTCACTGCGGAAAACGAAGCGATCACGATCCCCAATAATCTGATCTCGCGCAGCACGATCGTCAATTACAGCGATCCCTCGACGCTGATCGTCTCCGGGTTTTTCCTCGGCATCGGGTACGAAATTCCCCCGAATCGCGTGCGCGCCACGGTGCTGGAGTTGTTGCGTGCCCATCCGCAAGTGCACGGCGGGAGCGAAATGGAAGTGCGCGTCGTCGATTTCGGCGAGAGTGCGGTGCGCTATGAAGTCCGCTATTTTGTCGATATCCGCGAGGGATATGAATGCACGGAGCACATCAAATCGGAGCTATTGACGCACTGTTGGTATCGATTCCAGCGGGATGGATTGCGCATTCCGTATCCGACGCGGATCAATTATCAGGGCCGCGAACCGACGCCGGAGGCCCTCGGGGCGGAGATCGGGCGCGTGTTGGCGAACGTGGAAGTCTTCAGTCCGCTGCAAGCGGACGATCGGCGGCTGCTGGCCGCGCGCGTGGATCAACTCTATTTCGCGCGTGGCGAGACGGTCGTGCACCAGGGTGCGGCCGGTGACTGTATGTACGTCATCGCCAAAGGCGGGTGCGAGATTGTCGTCAGCAGTCCCGGCCGCCAAAGTGTCGTCGTCGCGCGGATGGGCCCCGGCGAGTTCTTCGGCGAGATGTCGCTGATGACCGGAGAACCGCGGAGTGCCACGGTCGTGGCGACAGACGATCTGATGGTCTATGCGATCGACAAAGAGGATATGCTTGCGGTGCTTGAGGCGCATCCGACGCTCTCCGCCGCGATCAGCGAAATCCTCGCGCTGCGACTGGCGCAGCGGACCGAAGCCCTCGCCAGCGCCGGTCCTGCCGAGCCGCACACGCTGCCTCCCAACGCCGGGCAAATCCTGCAACGGATTCGGTCGTTTTTTGGGATACGATAATGGGTGACTGGTGGCTGGTGACTAGTGACTGGGGATCGGAGCGCGGATGCCCTCCCCCCCCAGCCACTAGTCACCAGCCACTTCCGTTCAGCCACTAGTCACGAGTCACGTTTTTTGCGAACGTGCGCATCCGATCGCGCAGCGCGGGGAGTTGTTGCCGATAGCGGTCGACGAACGTGAGATCGAGATCGGCCACGAGGACCTCCGGCTGCGCGCTGCCGGCCTCCGCGAGGGTTTCTCCCCATGGACCGACGATCAGCGCATGACCGTAACTGCGCGCATTATATTTGTGCCCGCATTGGGCCGGCGCGATCATGTAGGCCTGATTTTCGATTGCGCGGGCGCGGACCAACACATGCCAATGCGATTGTCCGGTGAAATGCATGAAGTTCGAGGGGAGGCAAAGGATCTCCGCGCCGCGCCGGGCCAGGATGCCGAAGAGTTCCGGCATCCGCACGTCGTAGCAAATCGTCAGGCCGATGCGGCCGAACGGCGTCTTGACGGTCATCGGCTGCGTGCCGGCGTGAAATCCGGTCTCGCGCAACCAGTGTCCATCTGGCATCCGGCAGCGAAAGAGATGCATCTTGCGATAACGCGCGGCGATCCGGCCCTCGGGATCGATCAACCAACTCGTATTGTACCGTCGGTGCGGCGTTCCGGCGGCCTCTTGGACTGAACCGAGCAATAACCAAATGCGCAACGTGGCCGCTAAGTCACGTAACGCGCGGATGGGTGGGGCGTCGTGAGTGAAGACTACGCGCCGATCCGGTCCGAGATAGAGGCAACTCTCCGGCAACGCCACGAATTGGGCGCGCCGCCGTGTCGCGCGCCGAATCAATTCGGTGGCTTGGACAAGATTCGCCGCCACGTCGGATTGCGTATCCATTTGCACCACGGCGACTCGTACGTGGCGGCCGACTGGCTTCATTGTACAGGCTCCATTCCTCTCGGTTGTTGGAGCGTAACGGCATGCATGGTGGGGTGGTCCACGGCGGCGAGTTAGCATGTTGGAGAAATAAATTAAACAGTTGCATTGTTTGTTACGTTATCGCTATCCGCGCGTTCCCTAAACTTGCAGCGAAGGAGCAGTATGGCTCGGATCGTATTTCATCCGGAGCAGGCGCATACAGTTGTCGAACATGCATCTGCCCTCAGGCACTTGCTGCCGCAGACGGATCGGCCCAGGACCCCAGTGGCTGTTGTGGCCGTTGGAGGGCAGCGCTTGGTCCAATTAGTAAGGAGGCTAAAAAGCCCATTCCCCAGCTGCTTGCAGGCGATCGAACCGTTGCGCTTGGCATTGCTGGGCGAGCGGCCGATCCCGTGGGAACGGGGACTCGGTGCTCTGCACACGGCCGAGCGGGCGCTGGCGATCGGGGCCATTGTGCTGTCCGATGAAGTCCGTCGGATCGACTACGGGCGCAGTGTGCCCGCTTTGTATCTGGACGCCCCAATGTATCAGCACGGAGCTGATCCGTTGGCCTGTGCCGTCGTCGTTGCGAGCGGATTAGGTGCGATGCGGCGCTGCGTCGCGGGTAATGAATACGACGTTCTCAGCGAGATCGAGCGCGCCGTACAAGACGTCCTGCAACAGGGTGCGGCGCTCTTCAGCAGACTCACATTTTCGCAGCGGATGGATCTGCAACGGATCGCAATGGCCACTGTAGGCGGCGACGCGATGATTCCGCTGTCTGAAGTGTTGCCGACACTGACGGCGGTCGGCGCATTGCTCGACCATTCGGCCATGGCACCCACTGTGGTAGACGCCGCAGCGCTCGATTTGTCCGCCACACTGTTCGATATGCCATTTGCCGCAGCGCAGGCGGCTGCGCTGCGGGCTTTCCGGGAGCGGTATGTCGAGGCGCTCATGGACCGGTGTGGTGGTAATGTGTCGCAGGCGGCGCGCGAGGCCGGTCTTGATCGTTCGAATTGGCGGCGGCTTATGCTGAGGGATCGAGGGGCGCTATCCCCTCGCGATTAAGACTGTGGTGCAGTCGGTTGCTTCTGTTGTTCCCGCATCCGGTAGACGATCAGCAGTAATTCGGCCACGGCCGTATACAACGATTCCGGAATTTCATCGCCGATCTCGAGTTCGATCAACGCCCACGCCAGCGGAATGTTGCGCATGATCGGCACGTCGTACTCTTCCGCCACTTCGCGGATCAATTGCGCAAACAGGCGTTGTCCTTTGGCGAGGACTTGGGGCGCGGCCATGTTCGCGGTATCGTATTTCAGCGCAATCGCGAGTTCGGTCGGGTTGGTGACCACCATATCGGCCGCTGCGACCGCTTTCCGCACGTCCGACTGCGCCATCTCTTGATGCAGTTGTCGCCGCATCGATTTGATGAGTGGATCGCCCTCGTCTTGCTTATACTCGCGCTTCACTTCGTCTTTGGTCATGCGCAACTGCTTCTTGTATTGCCAGCGTTGCACCATGATGTCGATGATCGCGAGCACGATGAAGACGACGAAGACGCGGATCAGGAACGCCGTCAAGACCCGCTGGGCGACTTCCGCCCCATGGAGCGGCGAGGCAGTCATCGTCAGCAGGACTTCGTTCAGCGATTTTTTTAACACCCAGTAGGCGAGGAAAAAGACGAGTGAGACTTTTAAGATATTTTTCACCAACTCGATCAGTGTCGTGATCTTCGCCATGTTCTTCACGTTCTCGACGATATTGAGTCGCTTCATCTGCATCTGGATCGGCTCGGTGGCGAAGATCGGTCCGGTCTGCAGAAAGCCGACCGCCAGCGCGATCACGGTGAGCAATCCCAAGTACGGCGCGAGGATCTTGGTCATGGAAATGCAAGCTGCGCCGAGTTGGTGGAACAATTCGCGATTGTCGATCTCGCGCTGCTTCGTGAACTCGAAGACTTGTTGGAAGAGGGCACGGAAATCTTCCGTCGACATTTGGAAGAGGACGAGCATGCCCGCAAACGCTGCGATCAAAATGACGATCGTGTTCAAGTCGCGACTCTTCGCCACTTGCCCCTTCTTGCGTGCCTCCCGCACGCGTCGCGGGGTCGCATCCTCGGTCTTCTCTTGTGAGCTGTCTTCCGCCATATCGGTAGTATCGGCCGCCGTGAGAGCGCAGATTTCGTGGCCTGTCCTTGCGCAATCAACGCCGCCAGGCTAATCTAGCAAGATCACAGGATAATTACTAGTCTATGCCCGACGCCGCACCCATTGCCTTTCCGTCCCGCAGCCCGATGGGACAGTATTATCTGCTCGAAAAGCTCGCGCAGGGCGGGATGGCGGAGATTTACAAAGGTCTGGCGTATGACCTGCACGGGATCAAGCGCATCGTCGTGATCAAGAAGATCCTGCCGCATATCGCCGCGAATCGCGAATTCATCGATATGCTCATTGCCGAGGCGAAGATCGCCGTGATGTTGACCCACGGGAATATCGCGCAAATTTACGACTTGGGGAAGGTGGGCGCGGACTACTTTATTGTGATGGAGTATGTGCCCGGATGGTCGGTCAGCCAGATCCAACGCGAATGCGCGGCGCGGAAGCTCCCGATCCCCATTCCGTTCGCGTGCTATATTACCGCCGAGATCGCCGCCGGCCTTGACTATATGCACGAGCGGACCGACGAGCGCGGCGAGCCGCTCCATATCGTGCACCGCGACGTGAGTCCGCAAAATGTGATCTTGAGCGAGTCCGGGACGGTGAAGATCATCGACTTCGGGATCGCGAAAGCACGGACGAAATTAGAGACCACGGACGTCGGCATCCTGAAGGGCAAATTCGCCTATATGTCGCCGGAACACGCCAACGGCGAGGCGATGGATCATCGCAGTGATATTTTTTCACTCGGCGTGATCCTGCACGAAATGTTGGCCGGCGTGCGACTCTTCAAAGCGCGCGACCAACGCGAGACGTTGCGGAACGTCCGCCGCTGTGAACCGGCGGTGCCGTCGACGCTGCGGCCCGACGTATCGCCGGCCCTCGACGCGATCGTGTTGCAGAGTTTGGCGAAGGCGTGTGACGCGCGGACCGCGAGCGCCGGGTTGCTGCGGGGGGCGTTGCTGCGGTTGCTGCATCAGACCTTTCCGGAGTTTCGTCCACAGGATGTCGTGACCTTCCTCCATCAATTGTTCGGCGAAGTCGAACCGGAAGGCGAGCCCGAAGATGCGGAGGGCAAGACGCCGCTGTTGATCAGCGATTTCACCCAGTCGGCCGTGGTCGGTACGCGCGGTGGCGAACCGTTCGAATCGATCGTGGAACACGGCGTGCCGACCGTGATCGCGGAACTCATGGAGCCGTTCGGCCGCGAACGGCCGATGGCTCCGACTGTCGACGAGGCGCCATTGGCGGCGGAGACCGAAGCCGACGAAGTGAGCGTGACCGTGGCGGGCACCGACCTTCAATCCCGCGCGCTGGCATGGCTGCGGCGCTGTCGAGCGACGGGTGCGCCCGTGTGGCAGGCCGTGCAGCGGCTGCGGTTGCGCCCGTTGCGACGGCGCGAAATCGGCATTGTCGCCGGTCTCTGCGTCCTGTGTGGCGTCGGTTTGTTGTGGATCAGCGGCACGGGGGCGTTGCTGTGGGACTCCTGGCAACAGCGACAACCCTTGCTGGCCGAGCGCCAGCCGGTCGTGTTGGGCAGTGAGCCTGTCGTGGCGACGGTTGCGCTGCACGTCACGTCGACCCCGGCGGGCGCCAAAATATTTCTCGATCAGCGCGAAACGGGACTCGTGACGCCCACGACGTTGCGCGGATTAGTGCGCGACCACGAGTATGAACTCGGATTCTTCTTGGACGGCTATCAATATTATCGCATCCCATGGAATATGCGCGACGCGACTGCGAAGTCCCTTGAGATTGTCCTGACGCCCGACTATGGGCGTGTGAAGATTGAAACAACCCCTGCGGGGGCGTCGCTGCGCATCGACGGCGTAGCGCGTGGGCATACGCCATATCAGAGTGCCGCGTTGTTGCCCGGCACCGTGCTGCACTTCCAGGTCGTGTTGCCTGGTTATGAGACGGCGTCGCACGAAGTGCGCATCCAGCCGGGGCGAACGGTGCAGGTCCGGATCCCGTTGCGGCGCCAGTAGGGGAACGCATGAGCGAGCAGAAAATAGGCAAGTCCAAACGCGACGCGAAGATCTCGGTCAGTCGTGAAGTGGAACATACCGTGGTGACGGCGATCGAACGAGTCGAAGGGCCAGGACCAAAACGCGCTTATATTTTATTCCTCTCCGGTCCGCTGGTCGGCAAGCTGCATATGTTGGCCCAAGGGAAGACGGTGCTGGGCCGCAGCCGCGAGGCGAGCCTTGTCGTGTCCGACAACCGCGTCTCGCGCCAACACGTGGAGATTCATGTCGATGGGGATCGCGTGATCCTGCGTGATCTCGGCAGCACAAACGGGACTTTTGTGAACGGACAAAAAGTGCGTGAACACGCGCTGGTCGATGGCGACAAGGTCCAGATCAGTTCCGTCACCATCTTTAAATACGCGCTGCAGGACCACACCGAAAACGTGTTTCATAAAGAATTGTATAAGATGGCCGTGACCGACCCGGTCACGACGCTGTACAACAAACGCTATTTCCTGGAACGGTTAAAGGAAGAGTTCAGCCATGCCCGGCGGACCACGGCGCCGTTGGCGATGTTGATGATCGACATCGATTTTTTCAAGCGGGTCAACGACACACACGGCCATTTAGCCGGCGATATGGTGTTGCATCAAGTCGCGCAGACATTGAAGGGGATCGTGCGCACCGAAGATCTGCTGTGCCGCTACGGCGGGGAAGAGTTTTCGGTCCTGTTGCGCGACGCCGACACCGCGAGTGCCGCGCCGTTAGCGGAGCGGATGCGCGCCCAAGTCGCCGCCGGCAGATACACATTCGAAGGGACCACGATCCCGGTCACGATCAGTCTCGGCGTCGCCGCGATGACGCCGCAACACCCCATGCCCGATCCCGACGCATTGGTCCACTCCGCCGACCAGGCCCTCTACGCCTCCAAACAAGCCGGCCGAAACCGCGTGACGGTGGCATAACGATGTGGCGCGGAACTTTTACAATCGCATTCCGTTTGAGTGAAAAATAATGGTCATTTCTAAGGTGCTGCGTTAGGTCTCCGTCATGTCCACAGACATCCTCAGCGGGGGGCATGCGGTCCTGGAGTGCCTGCGGGCGCGGCGGCGTGCCGTCCATGAGATCTGGGCGACGGCCGAATGGGCACGTGCGCTTGGGGAGTTACGGGCGGGTCCCGCGAAAGGCGCGGTGGCGGCGGAGCTGCGGCGCTTGGCGGGGACCGATCGACATCAGGGAATTGTAGCGCGCGTCGGTCCCTATCCGTATGTGACTCTCGAAGCGATTTTGGACTATGCGGCCGCAGACGCGACCGGGCCGTTGCTGTTACTCCTTGATCAAATCCAGGACCCGCAAAACCTCGGGGCCATTCTCCGCACTGCCGAAGGGATGGGGGCGCATGGGGTCCTGCTACCGAAGGACAATGCCGTCGGTGTGACCCCGACCGTCGTGCGGGCGTCCGCAGGGGCGGTAGAACACCTGCGAATCGCGCAGGTTACCAATCTGAGTCGGGCGATTCGCGAGCTGCAGTCACGCAATATCTGGGTCGTGGGGGCGGCCGCTGAGGGGCAACAATCGGTATTCGATTACCAATTTGCCGGGGGCCACGCGTTGGTGCTGGGGGCGGAGGGAAAGGGGATGCGACGGCTGGTCCGGGAGTCGTGCGATACCGTCGTCCATATCCCGATGGCCGGGCGGGTTACTTCTTATAATGTTTCCGTCGCCGCCGCATTGCTACTCAGCGAAGCCGTGCGTCAGCGCAGGCAAAAGAGTGAAAACACCTGTAATATCCCTTGACAAGCCGTCCGATCCTCAAGTAACTGGCCCGACATTTAAGGTGAGGTAGGGGGGCGTGATCGAGCGGCCGCTGGGGGCGCTTTACTCGTATAAAGTCCCTAATCGACGGCAAACCATGATGGCATAACAGTTGGCGGCGAGTCCGCCGACGTAGCTCAGCGGTAGAGCAGCCGCCTTGTAAGCGGCAGGTCGCCGGTTCAATCCCGGCCGTCGGCTAGAAAATTTATGTAATAAATTTTCTCCTCCATTTTCCATTTTCGAATGGGAGCAATGGAGGGGAAATTTAGCTGGTGTGAGTGCCGGTTCTTTTACAAGCGCAGGCGAGTGGGACGTCGGGTGCTGTGGGGGATCGGCGGCCGCGTAGCGGCCTTCCATTTATTGACAATAGAAAATGGAAAATTTTGAACATAGAAAATGGAAAATTGAGGGTCCGCCTGCGGCGGACGGAGG
>JACQUX010000026.1 GCA_016210045.1 Deltaproteobacteria bacterium
CGACCGAGCGAGGTCTCAGTGAGCCGAGCGCCGTAACGCGAGGCGAACGGCCCGCAGGCCCCCCTCGCGCCCCTCCCGGGAAATGAACACTGAAGTTGTTTTACAAACGCGCCTTAGCAATACAATTTCTTGCAATCGACTCACGCGTTGCCTAATCTCCCGCCACTATGCTGGAAGCCCATATCAGGCAGCTCTTCATCGAATCCGTCGCCGCGTGTCAGCGCAGTGCCGGATGGCCGACAGACCTCTCGGTGCCCGCGTTTGAGCTGGAGACCCCGAAGCAGGCGGCGCACGGCGACTTTGCGACGAATCTGGCGATGGTCTTGGCGCGGACGTTGCGCCAACCGCCGCGTCAAGTGGCGGAGACGCTGATCAAGCATTTGCCGCCCGATGCGGCGATCGCGCAAGCGGTTGTGGCCGGGCCGGGTTTTATCAATTGCACATTGGCGCCGGACTGGCTCTTTGCGCAATTAGCGCACGTGGTGCAGGCCGGACCGCGTTTCGGTACCAGCCCGACCCATGCGGGCGAACGGTGTCTGGTCGAATTCGTCAGCGCGAATCCGACCGGGCCGCTGCATGTCGGGCACGGGCGCGGTGCCATTTACGGCGACGTGTTGGGCAATGTGTTGCGTGCCGTCGGATACGACGTCATCAAGGAATATTACCTCAACGATACCGGCGTGCAGATCCGCACGTTGGGCCGCTCCGTCTGGTTGCGGCTCCGCGAGCTGCAAGGCGAGGCGATCGAATTCCCGAGCGACGCCTATCAAGGGAGTTACATCACCGATTTAGCGCGGCAAATTATTGCCGCCGGCGAATGGCCCACGTTGAGCGCAATGACAGACGCCGATCGGCTGGCATGGTGTGGCCAATATGCGGGAGCGGCGATCTTGCGCGGCATTCAAGCTGATTTGGCCGCGTGCGGCGTCGTGCTCGATCACTATTTCAGTGAGACAACGTTGCATCAGACCGGCGCCGTCGAAAAGACACTCCAGACGTTACGGGACGCGGGCCATGTCTTCGAACACGAAGGCGCGCTTTGGTTTCGTTCCACCGCGTTCGGCGACGACAAAGACCGCGTGGTCCGTAAGTCCGACGGCCAATACACGTATTTCGCCGCCGATATCGCATACCACGCCGAAAAGTGCGCGCGCGGATTCGCGCGCATGGTCGATGTCTGGGGCGCCGACCATGCCGGCCACGTTACGCGGATGCATGCCGCGGTGCAGGCCCTCGGCTTCGATCCGCAGCGTCTCGATTGCGTGTTATTGCAATTGGTCAATTTGCTGCGGGACGGTGCGTTGGTTAGCATGTCGACGCGGAGCGGGGAGTTCGAGACGTTGCGTGACTTGGTCGACGTGGTCGGTTGCGACGTCACGCGGTATTTTTACCTGATGCGTTCCCACCAGGCCCAACTTGACTTCGACCTGAAACTCGCGACGGCGCGGACGTTGGACAATCCAGTCTATTATCTCCAGTACGCACACGCGCGGATTGCCAGTATCTTCACGAAGGCCGCAGAGTCGGGACTGACTTGGGACCCGACCGTGGTACCGACCGCGGCCGGATTGACGTTACCGGAAGAGGTGCAATTGGCGCGGACCGTGGCCGAATATCCGCGCCTGGTGCGTTTAGCGGCCGCGGAATTAGAACCGCATCGCGTGCCGTTTTATCTCCTCGACCTCGCGCGACAGTTCCAGTCGTATTATTCCAACGGAAAAAAAGATCCGCGGTATCGCGTGTTGGGCCAGCCTCCGGCCGTGGGCGCCGCCAAATTATACCTTTTGAAGGCCATCCAAACCGTGTTACAAAACGGCCTGACATTGCTGGGCGTCAGCGCTCCGGAACGCATGGATCGCACCGAGGTGTTGGAGGGCTGAGTATGGATGACTACTGTGATCCCGAACCTGAGTCACAGGCACCGGAAATGGATGACCAAGACGATCGGGCACAACATTTCTGTAAACTGACGTTCGGACAATTTTTCACGCTCGTCGTGTTGTTGGTCATTACGGTCTGCGGCGCATTTTATCTCGGTGCCCGTTATGGCAATCAATATCTTCGCCTCGACGGACTGCCGGCCGACGAAGTCGCGACCGCATCGGCGCTGCAGCGTGCGGAACCCTCGACGGCGGCCGCGTTGCCGGAATCGATTCGCAACGATGCCGAACTCAAACGCTTAGCGCGTGAAGCGCTGACGCGCTCGCAACAAGATCGCTTAGAGGCGCAAGCGCGTGGGTTGTTAGCCAGCGGCCAAGTTCCGTCCGCCGCTGCAATCGCAGCTGCGGCGGCGTTAGAGCCGGAGCCGGACGTCCCCGATCCCGCGTTCGCCGAGCGTCAAGCCGCGGATGCGCGACGGGGTCCCGAGGAAGACCCAGCGGCCGCAGTCACGGAGCCGACAGCGGCCTCGGAGCCCGACGCGGCGGAAACGCAGGCGTTGTTAAAGGCCGCCGAAGCCGCCGGTGTTGATGTCTCCGGAGTGCGCGAACAATTGTTGGAAGAGGCGGCCGTGGCTCGTGGTCCGGCTTCCAACCCCCAACCCCCAGTCACCAACCACGCAGTGTCCCCGCCCCCGGCGGAACCATCGGTGCGCAATCCGCCAGCAGAGCTCTCCGAACTCCAAGGCGCCAGCGGCTTGCCCTACGCAATCCAAGTGGGCGCGTATCGCGACGCCAAAGAGGCGCGGCACAAGGTCTCGGAATGGAAGACGCGCGGCTATTCAGCCTATGTCATTAGTTCCGATTTGGGCGACAAAGGGCAGTGGTATCGAGTACGGATCGGAGCCTTTGCCACGCGCGGCGAGGCGTCCAACTTTCTTACTGAACTTAAGGGACGCGAGACCGCCGATGGCATCGTCGTACAGAATGAATGAATTCCATTAGAAACTTCTGCATCATTGCCCACATCGATCACGGCAAGTCGACACTCGCGGATCGGTTGTTGGAATTGACCGGCGCTGTCCATGAGCGCAACCGGGTGGCGCAGTATCTCGACCGGATGGATTTGGAACGCGAGCGCGGCATCACGATCAAGGCCGCCGCAGTCCGCTTGCCGTATCGCGCTGCGGACGGCGCCGAATATACGTTCAACTTGATCGACACGCCCGGCCATGTGGACTTCCACTACGAAGTTTCGCGCGCGTTGGCCGCCTGCGAGGCCGCGTTGTTGGTCGTCGACGCGACGCAAGGGATCCAGGCCCAGACGATCGCGAACGCACTCGCCGCGATGGATCACGACCTCGTGTTGATTCCCGTCATCAATAAACTCGATCTCCCGAACGCCGATCCGGAGCGGACCACCGCCGAGCTGATCGACATGTTCGGTTTCACCCGCGAGGAATTACTCCCGGTCAGCGCCAAGACCGGCCTCGGGGTGCCGGCATTGCTCGAGGCCGTGGTACGCCGTTGTCCGCCGCCGCGCGGGATCGTCGCGGGTCCGCTGCGGGCACTGGTGATCGACAGTTGGTTCGACGCGTATCAAGGCGTCGTGGTGTTAGTGCGTGTGATGGACGGGGCATTGCGCCGTGGAGAACGAATCCGTTTCATGGCGACCGGCCAGGCATACGAAATCCTGAAGCTCGGAGTCTACGCGCCGGAATCCGTCGATATCGACGCGCTGACCTGTGGCCACGTCGGCTTTGTCGTCGCCGGCGTGCGCGACGTGCGCCATGCCCAAGTCGGCGACACCGTCACCCACGTTGAACCGGCGGCCGTCGACATGTTGCCAGGATTTCGTCCCGCGCAGCCGATCGTCTTCGCCGGCTTTTTCCCCGCCGATCCGGTGCAGTACGAGGCGTTGCGCACGGCGCTGGAAAAACTGAGTCTGAACGATGCCTCGTTCGCGTATGAGCCGGAGACCTCCGCGGCATTGGGCTTCGGTTTCCGTTGCGGCTTTCTCGGATCGTTGCATTTGGAAATTATCCAAGAACGCTTAGAGCGCGAATTCGACCTCACGTTAGTCAGTACTGCGCCGACCGTGGCTTACCGCGTGACGCGAACCGATCAGTCGCTCGTGATGGTCCGCAACCCGGCGGAATTTCCCGATAGCGGCGAAGTGCTGGGAATTGAAGAGCCGTACGCGCGCGTGATGCTACACGCCCCGCAGGAATACATCGGCAATCTGCTGCAACTCTGTCAGGAGCGTCGCGGGATTCAACAACGGCTCGAATACGTCGGCGCCGAGCGCGTGCGGATCGAATACTTACTGCCCTTGGCGGAACTGATCTTCGACTTCCACGATCGGCTCAAGTCCGCCAGCCGCGGCTTTGCGTCGCTCGAATATTCGCTCGGCGATTATCAGCCCGGTGAGTTGGTCAAACTGACGATCCTGATCAACGGCGAACCGGTCGATGCCCTCTCCGTGATCGTCCATCGGGAGCAAGCGTACTATCGCGGGCGCGAAGTCGTCGCGAAGTTGCGCGCCGAAATCCCGCGCCAAATGTACGAAGTGGCCGTGCAGGCCGCGATCGGCAATCGCGTCGTGGCGCGGGAGACGGTCAAGGCGTTACGCAAAAATGTCATCGCCAAATGTTACGGCGGTGATATTACGCGGAAGCGGAAATTGTTGGAGAAGCAAAAAGAAGGCAAACGACGCATGAAGAAGGTCGGACGCGTGGATATCCCACAAGAGGCCTTCTTAGCGGTGCTGAAGGTCAAATAAGGCGAATGGATATGGATGATCAGGCCACTGTGGAAGTCTCAGGGTCCGGCGTCAAAAAGAGACGCGGCGCGGTGCTTTGGGAGAACGTCAAAGCGATCTTGGGCGCGGTGTTCCTGGCGTTCCTGATCCGTTCGTTCGTCGTCGAACCGTTCAAGATCCCATCCTCCTCGATGGTCCCGACCCTCGCGGTGGGAGATCATATCTTCGTGAACAAGTTTCATTACGGCCTACGACTGCCGTTCACCAAATGGTGGCCAGTCCACTTTAGTCAAGTAGAGCGCGGCGATGTTGTCGTCTTCATTTATCCGGTCGATGAATCGCTCGATTTCATTAAGCGCGTGGTCGCGTTGCCGGGCGACGAAGTCCGCGTCGTGGGCCACGAACTCTATGTCAACGGCGCGCAATTGCCGCACGAGGAAGTGGACGCGGCTGCAGACGACACCGATGGCGAGCTGTATCGGTACTATCGGGAACAGCATGGCGCGCGGGAATATGTTGTGCGCTATGACCGCCGTGCCGGCGAAGTGGAACGCACTTTCCATGTCCCCGAAGGCGCATTTTTCGTGATGGGAGACAATCGGGACAACAGCCAGGACAGCCGCGAATGGGGCGCGGTCCCGTTCGCCCATCTGAAGGGCAAAGCGATGTTCATCTGGATCTCCCGCGACTACGGCCAGAGCATTTTCAATCACGGCATCCGCTGGCACCGCTTTGGGATGGGGATTCGTTAAGAGCGGTGACTGGTGGCTTGGGCGTGTTTGCAATATCGATGAGGAAGTGCGGGTCCTGGGTGCATTCCACACGGCAGTAGTCCGTGCTCGCTCCGAGGGCCGGGCGGAGGTGCCAGGGGTCCCCTGGGTACGCTATCGCGGCCGCATCGAGCGGCCGCGCGCTCACCCTCGCCGTTTTCGACTTTAGATAACGCAAGGAGAAAACGGCTCCGAGAGCCCCTGGGGACCCCTGGCGCCTCCGCCCGGCCAGAACACGGGCAGTCTCCGCGCCGTTGTTCATCAAATGTGCAACCGCGCACTATTGAATATCCAGAGGGGAACGTGGTCCCGGGAGGGGCGCGAGGGGGGCCTGCGCGGGCGAGTCTGAGCGAGGGAGCGCTATGGGGTTGAAGCTCGACCGAGCGAGGTCTTAGTGAGCCGAGCGCCGTAACGCGAGGCGAACGGCCCGCAGGCTCCCCTCGTGCCCCTTCCGGGAAATGGACACTGAAAGCGATTTTGCAAACACGCCCTGGAGAATGGCGCTCACTTGATCCAATCACCAGCCACCCCTTACAATCGCGCAAATCTCGTCGCGATGGCTTGCGGTGGCGGAGTGGCGGGGCGGGTGGGCGTTGGCGCGAGGTTGAAATTGGCGATTGCGTGGGTCGGCATCGAAGAGCGGATCAGCGCGCGCATTGGGATGCCGGCGCCGCCGCGTAGAATGGAGCCGACCGAGCGCGCGAATTGCATCACGCTCGGGACGTAATTCTGAGTCTCTTTGAACGGCGGGATCCCGCGATACTTGGCCACGTTCCCTTCGCCGGAGTTGTACGCCGCGACGACCAGTGTGGAGTTGCCGCGAAAATGGTCGAGCAAGTAGCGCAAATACCGCACGCCGCCTTCCACATTTTGTCGCGGATCCCAAATATTGGTCACCCCGAAGCGGCGGGCGGTTGCGGGCATCAATTGCATGAGCCCCGTGGCGCCGCAGTGGGAGCGCGCCCGCGGATTGCCGCCCGATTCTTGCAACATCACGCCGCAAATCAGATCGATCGGGACGCCGTATTTGGCCGCATTTTGTTTGATGAGCGGGGCCCAATACGCCAGCCGCTCCGCGTGGAGCAGACTGATGCCGAGCGAGCGGCCACCCCCACCGCGTGACGCGCTGCGGGGGGAACTCGGTGCTCGGGGCGAGGCACCGGCACGATCCAATTGGCCGCGAAAGTTGCCTTCGGTCGCCTGTTTGGCCCCTTCCTGTGTCGCGGCCGCGGCCGCGACTTTTTCTCGATCGATCCGGACTAACATATCAATTTACGTCCATTCTAACACGAGGTTCCGGCGCAATGCTACGAACACACGCGTCCCTAGAATGGATATCGGCCAGATGCTGCCCCAAAGTTGCCCGGAAATTATGGACCGGGGGGTGAGGGCGCCGGCACGCGGGTCGGTGGCGCCGTGGTCGGCGCGGCTGTTGGCGGGGTGGGTGCGGGAATACTGGCGGGCATGGCCTCTGGGGATTCGTGACTGGTGGCGGAGGGCTGGTGACTGGGAGCGGACGGCATTGGTGGTGTGGCTGGTGGCTCTGCGGTGGTGGGAGGCGGTGGTGCGGCGCCAGGTTCCGACGGTTGCGGCGTCACGACTGGGGGCATTGGCGGCGACGCGGACTTGAGTGTGAACGTCTGTGTATAGACCCGATGTCCGCCGCCCGCGAGTTTGTCGCGCAGCGTGATATAGACCGTGTGTTGTCCCAGCGGGATGCCGGGCGGCAAATAGATCTGATTGGTAAATTGCAACGGCCCCGACACATGCTTCGGGACGTGATAGTCGATGATGTTTTCCTGTCGCAGTCCGAAGGCACCATCCGGATAACGAATCGCTAAATCCTCCTGGACCCAGACCATCCGATCGGTGGTGCGGAAGCCGTGCACTTCAAAGACGAGATAGGCCGTCTCGCCGGGGACGTAGGTCGGCGGGACGCGCATGTTATCGGGTCGCGCCTCGGCGAAACGGAAGCCTTGGATGTCGAACGGCTCGGTCGGCGCGCCCACGGGCGGAAAGTCCGG
This sequence comes from Deltaproteobacteria bacterium, assembly GCA_016210045.1. Lineage (NCBI taxonomy): Bacteria > Pseudomonadati > Myxococcota > Myxococcia > Deltaproteobacteria bacterium. The sequence goes on from JACQUX010000026.1 coordinate 7,433, forward strand.
CGCGAGCTCGGTACGCGGCACGAACGTGAGCCGGAAGTCTTGATTGAATTGCCCTGGTGCATTGAACAGTCGTTCCGGATTGCGGCTGGCGCCGTAGGCCAGCCCGAGTAGGACGACCGCGAGCACGACGCTCGCCGTCCAGCCGGCGGCGTGACGAGCGCCTTGCACGACCAACGTCCCTGCAACGAAATCCCCGAGTCGTTGGCGTCGTGGTGAAATAGCCATCGCGAGCGGACCGGCCGGCGTGCAATCGAGCGGCGTGAACGCCGTCCGCAACAAGGCATGCGCGAATCCAATCGGCGCGCCGTTTTCTTGCACTAACCGATAGCCGCAGATCCATCCGCCCGGCGTGGTGTGGGCGAAGCGCTGCAAGCCGGCCCACAGTAGTAGGATGGCCAACGGCCCGAGCAGCAAGATCCATTGACTGACGAACGCGCGTTCGGGATTCAGTTGCAACAACCATCCGAGCAGCAGCGCGAACAACAGCGCGGCATCGAGACCGGCGGCGATCAAGCGGCCTGATGTCTTCGCGATTCGATCCCACGCAACCGGGCTGGCCGCAGTGGCAGCAGTCCGTGTAATCACCGCAGTCCCGGCGGCCCGATCGCCGAGACGTTGATGTCGCTCCGAGAATTCCGTCGCGAGTCCCAACAATAAGTAATCGAGCGGGCGAAACGCATTACGCAGCAACACGGTTCCCCAGCCCGGCACATCTCCATCGAGACGACGGACGGTCAAACCGCAACACCACTTGCCGGGCGTCGTTCCGAATAATCCCTCGCTGACGACAAAATAGCCCAGTGCCGCGAATAAATAGACGAGATGAAAAATAATGCCGTTGAATGCCAAATTGGTCGGAGCCGGCGCGTCCCAATGGCCGTGTGCCAGTCGGTGATAGAGTTGATTCTGTGCCCAGTAGCCGGCGAACAACACGTAACTGTCGATAAAGAACGCCGTGAAGCGTTCCCCGGCGCTGGCAATGCGGAGTGTGTCCGTTGTGGCCACGGGCATTTCCGGCAGGGTCGGTGGCGCCGGCTCCGCGGTGTTGTGCGGTGTGCGTGCCGGCCGCTCGGGGTGCGTTCGTTCTTGCAGCTCCGTCGGCTCTTGCCCGAAATCGGCCTGTTCCATTTTTTTTAGGTCCGCGACGTCGATCAGTTGGGTCTCGTCCGGTTCGTCAAAGGGCATGATCACTCCGCAAGACTTCCCGCGCCAGCAGCGGATCATCGGTGATGATCGCTTCTACGTGTGCGGCTGCTGCGGCCTGCATTTCTTCGCGTGTGTTCGCCGTCCAGACCCACACGTGCCACCCGCGCGTCGCTGCGAGCGCCATCCAGGCGGCGGAGAGGGCTTTGGTGTGCAAATGGACGTTCGCTATGCCCGTGATTTTACCAGAACATTTGGCGTGGAGAAAGAGAAAGCTCCGGGGCAGCAGCAGCAGCGCGCGCGGAATCTCCGGCGCCAAGCGGCGTAGTCGCCACAACGTCAGCGGACTGAACGACGAACAAATCACGCGATCGGCCATCCCAAAATTGCGCACCGCCGCGACGACCCGCTCTTCCAATCCGAAGTGCCAATAGGGCTGTGCCTTCAACTCCAAATTAATCCGCAACGCCGACGGACGCAGACACTCCAACACCTCGTCCAGCGTCGGGACTCGTTCACCGGCAAACGCCGGCCCGAAATGGCTCCCGATGTCGATCGTCCGCAACGCCCGCAACGGCGCGCTTTGCACGGTTGGATAGGTCGTGGTGAAAGGCGTGAGCGTCTCTTCGTGGATCACCACTGGGACTTTATCTTTCGTGAGCTGCAAGTCGAGCTCAACGCCATCCACGCACAAGTCGATCGCTTTTTGAAACGCAGGCAGCGTATTTTCCGGCGCGTATTTCGCCGCCCCACGATGAGCGATGATTAATGGTTGCGTGCACGTCATATGGGATCGGCTTATAGCATGCTCCAACGAGTCGTGCAGCAAAGACCTGCGCCCGTAGATACCCACTTACGCACTTACGCACGATATGTTAAGCCCCGTCCCATGCAGATCTTGATCATCGGGGATTCGTTGGCGAAATTGCGGCCACAGAGCGACACCAGTTTGGCGCTCGCGCATGCAGCACTGCAGCGGGGACACGCCGTGTGGTGGGGTGAAGCGGAGCGCGTCGTGTTTTGGGAACGCGCCACGATGACGCACGCCGTTCCGTTGACCGCCTGTGTCTCGAAGTCGTTGCCCGTCGTCGGTGCGGAAACGCGCTGCGCGATCGATCAATTCGACTTGGTCGTGATTCGTAAAGACCCACCGTTCGACGATTCCTATGTCCGACTCTGTTGGCTGCTGCTCCCGTATGAAGGGCGTGTCACGATCAGCAATCGTCCGTCTGCATTGCTCACGCATCACGAAAAAATGATCCCGTGGCTGGCGCGTGCTGCCGGCGCGTTGCGCGACGACGAAGTCCACCCGACGTGCGTGACCGCCGATGCGGCTGTGGCGCGCGACTACGTGCTGGCCCATCCCGCGCCCGCGTGGGTCGTCAAACCGTGGCTCGGTTTCGGCGGTGGTGCAGTACAACAGGCAGCAGACGCCGCCGCTGTGGCCGCACTCGTCGCGGCAGCGTCCGAACCACAACTCGTCCAACCACTGTTGCCAGCTGTAGCGACCGGCGGCGATCGGCGCGTCTTTTTACTCGGCGGCCGCGTGGTCGGTTCGCTGGTCCGGATCCCCAAACCCGGCAGCATCGTCTCCAACCTCGCCGCCGGCGGTCGCGCCGAACTCCGCCCGATGGACGCCGCAACCCAAGACCGCTGCGAGCGCCTGGCTCGCTATCTCCACGAAGCCCAGATCGACTTCGCCGGCGCGGATTGCATTGCAGGCATCGTGTCGGAAGTGAATATCACATCGCCGACGGGACTCGTGGCGCTCACCAGGATTGATGGCGAGGACTTGGTGCCGCAGTGGCTCGATTTGTTGGAGGGGCGGGTGTGGGCACGACCATGAATTTCCGGGCCCACATCAGACGGGATGAGGCTTCGTCATCGGCGCCAGCTGTTCCGCAATGAGTGTCTGGAGGTCGTCCGGCGTCACGGCGGAATACCAGACGTGATCTGGGGTTACGAAGATATTCGGACCGGCGGCGCAGCGGTCGAGGCAGCCGGATTTGACGATCCGGACGCGGTTTTGCAAACCGTGGGTTTTGACGTAGTTACGCAACGCCTCGCGGAGCGCCGTTCCCACTGCGCCGCAACACGTTCGACCGCCGTCACGCGTGTTTTCACAGACAAAGAGGCATTTTTCGAACGGGACCGGTTGACGTGGCATACGTGCTATCGCCGCTTAGCGCAGAAAACCGCGCACGGCTTGAACCCCTGGTGACACGGCCGGGGCGTTCGGGAAATGATCGGTGTCGAGGAACACCGCGACGCCAGTGCCGGTCTTGTGGAGGTTCTCGAAGTATTGATTGATCTGGCCCGGCTCATTTTCGAACGAGGCCACGACCGTCCCGATCGCGCGGGCTTTTTCGATGATCGATTGTTTGAAGGCTTGATTGGCCTTCGCCATCGCCTCTTTGTAGGCCGGGCTATTCTTATCGCCGCTAAGGGCCACGTTGTTCGCCGGCTTCATCAGCAGGATCGCGCGCGTGTCGCCGAGCGGGAAGCCGTCGGCGCGCATCTTGGCCTCGGTTCCGGTACGCAACGTCTGTTCGTCGCGACTCGAGACATATAACAGCGACGCGCCCTTGCCGTAGAGTCCCTTGACGAACTCGACGGCTCCGGGCAGCGGGCGGTCGTATTTCAAGTAGTCCGCGCCGAAGAAGCGCTGCGCCCAGAAGGCGCTGAATTCCGTGCCGACTGCGGCCGCATCGATGCCGGGCGTGTTCTTGAGTTGTGCCAGCACGAACTCTGTGACTTGGAAGCCATCGGTGATTGTGTCGCCAGTAATGATCTGAAGCGCCGTGTAACTCTTGGTCTGTCCATATTCCTGGATAATCGCCGCGCTCCGGCCGCGATTGTCGTACAGCGTCGAATCGAGATCGAGCAACACGACCGCGTTTTTCGTTGTGCCCACCAGTTGCTCGACTTTGTTCAACGTGTCCGTTTGGGACGGGGCGGTGGCATTCGATTGCCAAGCCGCGAATGCGGGCCGAATAGTGAGTGCCAGCCCGAGGGCGATGAGTCCGATGGTGAAGCGTCGCATGATGCCTCCTTAATTAAGGTGAATGTTGGATGGATGGTCGGCGCGAGGACTAGGTGGGCCGCGAAGAAATGTCAATCGTTCCTATCGGCATGCATTCGCTTGACCGCAGTCCGCAGTCGCGATACGCGTCCCGGCATGGCGGTCGATTGGCAACGTGAGTTATCCCTTCTCAAGAGCTACCAAGAGCACTTTTTAGTCGTCCTGCGCTGCGGAGAGAAGCTGACGAAACTGGAATCCGAACGAACCGTGCTGCTGCACGACGTGGAAGAGGTGCGGCAGGCTCTGGTGTCGACCACGGCCAAGCGAGAGCAGGCGGAGCTCGATCGGAAGGGCGAAGAGCTCGAAATCGAAAGCGAAAAAGTCTCTATCCAAACGCGAGAGGCCAAGCTCTTTGCGATCAAGACGAACAAAGAATACCAAGCGGGCATTAAAGAAGTGGCGGAGGCCAAGAAGGTGCTGAAGGCCCGCGAAGACCGCGTATTGCAGTTGATGGAACTGGTCGAAGGGCTGGGAAAAGAATGTACGCAACTTTCTGAAGCGCTCGCCGATAAAGAACGTGTCTGCGCGAATGACCTGCAGGCGATGACTGAAGAGGCAGCGGCATTAGCGCGGGAACGAGACGAAGCAGCGGCGGCAGCCACGGTGGTGGAAGGGCAGTTACGTAAAGAAACGTTGGAGTCCTATCGCTATGTGCAACGCCGCTACCCGGATGCCATGGCGGCGGTGCGGGGCACGACTTGCAGCGGGTGTCATATGCGGGTCCCGCCGCAGCGGCTGTTGGAAATGCGGAAGTTTGTCGACCTGATCTCGTGTGCGACTTGCTACCGGATCCTCTACTACGAGGCGCCGGCGGAAGAGGCCGAAACGGGTCAGTAACCGAAATTGATTTGGGCGAGTTAAGGGGCGTGTGGTATGAGTACAGTTATGGAAACAACGACGGCTGCGAACCGGATGGAATTGAAGTCGATGCCGCTCGATACCGTGGCGGAGATCCTCCAATTCATGGCGGAGCACGAAGACTTTCGGAGTCTGGCCGTGGCCATGGGCGAGGAATTCCAACTCGAAGAAATTCGCGGCATGCTGCGTGAATTGGCGGTCGAGCTGCGAAAGATCTGGGCGTTGCAGCGGCAACACGTGGATCGGACGGAAGTCGAGGCCCACCTGAGTTCGCGTGCCAAGAAGATCCTCACCTGCCTGTCGCCGCGCGAAGAGCGCACGCTACTGAGTGCCTTTGGCCTGATCGAACGTTCATGAAGACCTACACGCTCTTTACCGACGGCGCCGCGCGAGGCAATCCGGGGCCGGCCGGGATCGGTGTGGTAATTCGCGACGGCACCGGGACGATCGTCGCCGAGATCGCCGAGTATCTGGGCGAGACAACGAATAACCAAGCGGAGTACCGCGCGTTACTGCGGGGGTTGGAACAGGCCGTGGCGTTAGGCGCCGAAGGCGTACAGGTCCGGGCCGATTCGGAATTAATGGTCCGCCAAATGCTGGGACAATATAAAGTGAAGCATCCGGAGTTGCGCCCCCTGTACGAACAGGCGCGACAACTGGTGGCGAAAGTGGCGCAGTTTGCGATCCAACACATCCCGCGTGAACAAAACCACGAGGCCGACGCCCTCGCCAATCGCGCGATCGACGATCGGTCGTAGTGCATTTGAATGGGGACAGGTACCTTCAGATGCCCATTTTATGCGTATTTGACGGTACCTGTCCCCATTCAAACGTTCTCTGAAATCAGCTTGCAGGGTCGGTCATATGATCGCTGTGGGTGGCAGGTTGCTCTGCAACCCGCCACCCCACAGAGGAAAGTCCGAACTCCATAGGGCAGAGTGCTGGATAACGTCCAGGCGGGGTGACCCGACGGAAAGTGCCACAGAAAAGATACCGCCCGTCGGCGCGTGAGCGTCGGCGGGTAAGGGTGAAAAGGTGCGGTAAGAGCGCACCGGCAGTCTGGTGACAGGCTGGCCTGGTAAACCCCACTCGGAGCAAGGTCAAATAGGTTTGGGGCGGCTTTTGGCGCGCGGCCCGTGCGTAGGTGGCTGTCCACGTGGCAACCATCTCCCCAGACGGGTAGACTGCTTGAGGCGTCGGGCAATCGACGTCCCAGAGTAATGATCATACGTCGTGCGCAAGCGCGACCGACAGAATTCGGCTTATCGACCGACCTTGCATATTTATTATTGACGTATAACGCGGAGTCGCTTAGGTGGCTCTCTATATAATGATACGGTGGCGCATAACGCGCTAAGCGACCTCGGGGGAGGAAAGGTGATTCGATTATGGCTCGTGTCTCATCCCTCCGCGTTATGGCGATGGCCATCACGGCGCTCTGCCTGCTCCCCAATTTCGTCACCGCCGCGTCCCCGACCACACGCGCAGCGCAACTGCTGAGCGAGCAGCTCCGGAAGGCGCAATACGTCCCGAATGAATCGGATACCAGTTATCGCTTCGTGCTCGACGTCGCCGCATTGGGAGAAAAACAGCAGCAAGAATATCCGCTGCAACTCGTCGGACATCAGGGCAAGGCGTATTTCGTCGCCTCGGCGCAGCCGACCGCAAAGGTGTTTGTTGCGGAGAAGACGTATTGCAGCTACGACTTGAATCAATGGCTCTGTCATGCGATTGCCCCGACCGCGTTTGATCAAAGTCTCCGCTCACCACGCATGAACCTCTATCCGCCGACGGCGATGTATCTGCTGCTCGACTTGATTGAACGCCACGCGTCCGCGACCGTCGTCAGTGTCGCCGGCGAGCGGACCGTAGCCGGCCAGGCCTGCACCGCGTTTCGTGTCGCGTTCGACACGACGCAGCTCTCGCGCGAGGTCGTGGCAAAGCATCTCTATCTCAATTTCGATTCCCCCAAGGCGCTCGACTATCTGACCGGCGCGAGTGCCGAGGTCTGCTTCGACAAGGTCACCGGCCAAGCGCTCAGCTATTGGAACGAGGCCTCGATCGATCAGGCCGCGATGGTCACCGATGGCGCCATCCCCGACGCCACGCAGCTTGCCGACCAACCGCTGGGCACCATGCGTGGCGGCTTCGAGGCGACACGCGTCTCCGCATCCGCGCCGAGCGTCGAGGCCTTCTACCAAGTGCCGAAAGAGTAATCGAGTCTCCGCATCGCGTTGTTCTCCTGTCAGCACGGGCTTGATGATTCCGATCATGATGCCGTCGTTCGAGAAAACAGCCAAGAACCGCTTGCGTTGAGAGGATGCTGCGGGCTATGGGAGCGGCGCAATGAATGACCCTCGCCCCTAGGGCGGGGATCCACCTCCCTCTCCCTTTGGGGAGAGGGTTGGGTGAGGGGGAGGGATCAATAAGTTCACACTCACACCACAGGAGGCAATATGGGGACCGAGGTCGTCGTGGTCGCAGCGGTGCGCAGTCCGATGGGGCGCGCGAAGAAAGGGCATTTCGCCAACACCCGCATCGATGACTTGGCCGCTGAAGTCATTCGCGCGGCCCTTGCAAAAGTTCCGCAATTGCCGCTTGCCGATATCGAAGATTTGTTGATCGGCTGTGCGATGCCCGAAGGAGAACAGGGACTGAATGTCGCGCGCAATATCAGTTTCCTGGCCGGGCTCCCGTTGTCCATGGGCGCCGCCACGATCAATCGCTTCTGCGCGTCGTCGCTCACCGCCATCAATATCGCTGCGCAGGCGTTGCTGGCCGGCAATGGCGAAGTCTTTATCGCCGGTGGTGTCGAGTCGATGAGCCATGTCCCGATGGGTGGGTTCAATCCGTCACTCAATGAAAAACTGCTCACGGTCGTCGGATGTCCGCAGGCGTACATTGGCATGGGGACGACGGCCGAGACGTTGGCGAAGAAATATGGCATTACGCGTGCGATGCAGGACCAATGCGCGCTCAGCTCCCATCAAAAGGCGATTGCCGCGCAACAGGCAGGTGTGTTGAACGACGAAATCGTCGCGTGCGCGGCGTGGCAGTTGAACGGCGCCACGAAAACGGCGGAAGTCGACGAAGGGCCGCGTGCCGACACGACGCTCGAAAAATTGGCGTCGCTGAAACCGGCGTTCCATGCGGATGGGACGGTGACGGCGGGAAATTCCAGTCCGCTGACGGACGGCGCTGCGGCGACGATCCTGATGACGGCCGCGAAGGCCAAGCAGCTCGGCATTAAGCCGTTGGCGCGCATCCGCGCGATGGCTGTGGCCGGTGTCGATCCCGCGACGATGGGCGAAGGGCCGATTGCCGCAGTCCCGAAGGTCTTGAAGCGCGCGGGGTTGAAACTGAGTGACGTCGATCTGTTCGAAATGAACGAGGCCTTCGCCGCGCAGACGTTGGCCTGTGTGAAGGCGCTGGAAATCGATCCGGCGAGGCTCAACGTGCACGGTGGCGCGATTGCGCTCGGCCATCCACTCGGATGCACCGGCGCGCGGATCATGGCGACGCTGCTCAATGCGTTACAAAAGAACAACAAGACGATTGGGCTGGAAACAATGTGTGTCGGTGGTGGCCAAGGTGTGGCGACGATCGTGGAGCGGCTATGAATCCAGCGCGGATCAAGAAAGTGGCGGTGATCGGTTCCGGCGTGATGGGCAAAGGGATCGCGGCGCATTTGGCGAACTGCGGGATTCCAAGCCTGTTGCTCGATCTGGAACGACCGTGGGTGGACAAGGCCCTCGCCGATCTCCCGAAGATGAAACCGGCGTTGCTCTACGACGCTGCGGATATTCGGTTGATCACGCCCGGCACGATTGCCGACGATCTGCCAAAAGTCAAAGACTGCGACTGGATCGTCGAAGTTATCATCGAGCAATTGCAGCCGAAACGCGATCTCTACGCCAAGCTCGAGGCGCTGCTGCGGCCCAATCAGATCGTCAGTTCGAACACGTCCGGCATCGGCTGGCACTTGTTGACCGAAGGCCGTTCTGCGGCGTTCAAACAACAATTCTGCATTACCCATTTCTTCAATCCAGTCCGCTATCTCAAGCTGGTTGAACTGGTCGGCGGCGCGGGCACGGACCAACGCGTCGTCCAGACGATGGCCACGTTCCTGACCGACACGTTGGGCAAAGGTGTCGTCTGGGCGAAAGACACGCCGAATTTCGTCGCGAATCGGATCGGCGTGCACGGCATCATGGTCACGCTGCACGCGTTAGCGAAACACGGTTGGTCAGTAGAAGTGATCGACAAGATCATGGGGCCGCCGCTCGGTCGGCCGAAGAGCGCCACGTTTCGAACCGCAGACTTAGTCGGACTCGACACGCTCGCGCATGTCGCGCAGACTGCGTACGAGCAATGCACGCAGGACGAGGCGCGCGCCATCTTTCAGTTGCCGGATTTCGTGACGCGGATGATCCAAGAAAAATTCCTGGGCGATAAAACAAAACAAGGATTTTTCAAAAAAACGAAAAATGCCGACGGGGCGACGGAAATCTTGGCCTTCGATCCCGCGACGTTTGCGTATCGCGCGCAACAGAAATTCAAGGCGCCGAGCTTGGGCGCGGCGAAAAATATCGAAGACGTGCGCGAACGAGTCCGGACTGTGGTGTTGGCCGCCGACGATGCCGGCAAGATCGCTTGGCCGTTGGTCTCCGAGACGTTGGTCTATGCGGCGAATCGGATTCCGGAAATCGCCGACGACGTCGTGAATGTGGATCACGGCATGGAGTGGGGGTTCGGGTGGGAATTAGGCCCCTTCGCGACCTGGGATGCGCTCGGCGTGCGAGTGGCCGTCGAACGGTTGGAAAAAGAAGGGCGTGCCGTGCCGGCGTTGGCGGCGCAGGTCTTGAAGTCAGGTGCCGGGAGTTTTTATCAAGCCCGCGACGCGCGGCCGACGTATTTCGATGCCGCGTCGTCGGCGTACCAGTCTGTGCCCGCCAAGCCCGGCCTGATCGTCCTCTCCCAACTCCATGTGCTGAAAAAAGTCGTCGAGGCGAACGAGAGTGGAAGTCTGCTCGATCTCGGCGATGGCGTCTTCTGTTGCGAATTTCACAGCAAGATGAACGCGATCGACGAAGGCATCATCGCGATGCTCAACGCGGGTGTCGAGCGCGCGGAGCGCGAGGGCCAAGGGTTAGTGATCGGGAACGAGGGTGTGAATTTCTGTGTCGGCGCCAACTTGATGCTGATCTTCCTGGAGGCGCAACAGCAGAACTGGACGCAGATCGACGAAATCGTCCGCCAGTTCCAGTCGATGGGGCAGCGGATCCGCTTTGCGAAGAAACCGGTCGTGGTCGCGCCGTTCCAATTGGCGTTGGGTGGGGGCTGCGAAGTCGTGCTGAGCGCGGCGCGGGTGCGCGCGGCGGCGGAAACCTATATGGGTTTGGTCGAGCTTGGCGTCGGCCTGATCCCCGCGGGGTGTGGTTGCAAAAATATGTTGCTGCGGATGCAAGCGAACGCGCGCGCTTCACTGCGCGCGACGGACCGGATCTGGATGTCGCCCGACGACGGCGGCCCATTCCCCAAAGTGCAGCGTGCGTTTGAAACCATCGGCTTCGCGAAAGTCTCGACCTCGGCGAAGGAAGCGGTCAACATCGGGTATCTGCGCGCCACCGATCGCGTCACGCTCGATCGTGAACAACTGCTGATGGATGCAAAGGCCGATGTGCTCGAATTGGCGCCCGGCTATCAACCGCCGGCATCGGAAACGATCGAACTCCCTGGGCGCGGCGGCTGGATGGCGATCCGCAACGCGATCGCGCAATTCCGGCTGCAAGGCTTGGTCACGGAATACGACGTCGTGTTGGCCGAGAAACTCGCGTACATCCTCACCGGCGGTAATAGGCCCGGCCCGTGGACCGCCACGGAACAAGACGTTCTCGACTTGGAACGCGAGGTCTTCCTCCAACTCTGTGGCGACGCACGGACCCACGCCCGCATCCAAACCATGCTGATGACCGGGAAACCGTTGCGGAATTAGGGTGTGTTCGCAAAATTGATTTCGGTCCGCGGGTCATCCGAGGGGGCCGCGGGACGGTGCCGGGGTGTCCCAGGGTACGCGGTCGGCGCGCCATCGAGGCGCGCCGCCGCTCGCCCTCGCCGTTTTCGTTGTTGCAACGCGCGCGGAGAAAACGGCTGCGAGAGCCCCTGGGACACCCCGGCACCGTCCCGCGGCCGTGGAAGGAATAACGTCGTATGCGCACGCTCCATCCATTCCTCTTGTGAGGACGTGGTGAAAGTGAATCGCTGGTCTTGCGCCCGTGCTCTGTCTTTGCCTCGAGATCTGTAACTGTGGAGCGCCTTTGTCCAGCTGAGTCAATGAGGCTGGACGTGGATGGCGTATCGGCCGGAGCGGCGGTGGGGAGGCAATAGGGGCTCTCGCAGCCGTTTTTTCCTTGCGAAATCTAAAGTCGAAAACGGCGAGGGTGAGCGCGCAGCGCCTCGATGGCGCTGCGATAGCGTACCCTATTGCCTCCCCACCGTCGCTCCGGTCCGCCGGGAAGATCAGTCGGTTTTGCAAGCGCGGCAGTAGTATACAGAATAATCAGACTGTATTGTAATTTGTATAAATAAATATTTAATAATTAATATCTTATATGACCATCTGTATTCACGCGAATACGGAAAATGTCCTGTATTCTTGCCAATGTCGGACGGCGGGCCTAGGATGTATTCATGGCACGGGGCCCGACCACACCGGTTAATCTCTTTAGCTATCTCGACTATCGGGCATTCCTGCGCGATTGGTATGCCGCGATGAAGCGGACGCAGCGGGCCTTTTCGTTCCGGGCCTTTGCATTGCGGGCCGGATTCACGTCGCCGAATTTCCTGAAACTCGTGATGGACGGGGCGCGCAATCTGACCGAAAAAAGTCTGCCGAAATTCATGATCGGGTTGCGGCTCAACAAGCAGGAGCAGGAATTCTTCCGCAACTTGGTCGGCTTCAATCAAGCGGCCGACACTGCGGAGCGGGATCGCTACTATCAACGGCTGTTGAGTTCGCGCAAATACAACGAACTGCGGCCGATCGAGCGGCAGCAATATGAATATTACGCGGCGTGGTATCATCCGGTGATTCGGGAACTCGTGACGGCGCCCGATTTCGACGGGACGCCGACCTGGATCGCGAATCGGCTGAATCCGGCGATCACGCCCGCGCAAGTGGAGAAGTCGCTCGGGTTACTCGAACAGTTGGGGTTTCTGCAGCGGACGTCGGAAGGCCGCTGGGCACAGACCAGCACGCTCGTGTCGACCGGAGCCGAAGTGCGCTCGGTGATGTTGCTGAACTATCATCGCAACTTGCTTGATTTAACCAAGACGATTCTGGATATCACCCCGGCGAGCGAACGGGATGTGAGTGCATTGACGTTAGGCATTGCCAAGGAGCGACTGCCGATGCTGAAGCGGAAGGTCCAAGAGTTTCGGCAGGAAATCTTAAAGTTGGTCGCGAATGACACGGCGCCGGAGCTGGTGGTGCAACTCAATCTCCAACTCTTTCCGGTCTCGCGCGCCGCGGCGGAGGACGCATCATGACACGACGTCTGCCGAATGGGTGGTGGTGGTGCGTACTGCTGCTCTGCACGGCGTGCGGGCGTGTGACCTCGTTGCAAGGTGGCACGGAGACCGGCAATCCCGATACCGGCGAGCGGGCGGTCACGGGTGAGGTGACGAGCGGCGACGCGGCGGCGGATGAATCAACCATGACGGAGGCGAAGGGTGTGCGCTTCGGGATGACCGATCGCGTCGGTGGCGCGTGTGTTGCCGATACCGTCCGTGTCATTAATTCCCGCGGGCTGCAGAAAGAGGTGGAGATTGATACGGACTGCAGCTTCACCGTGTCACTCCCGGTGCGCAAGGCGTATCTGTTTCGCTTCCTGAAGAACGCGATACCGGTCGGCCATCTTTTCGTTCCCCGCGTCAACGATGCCTATTCTTCCTATGTGGCCGTCGTGGCCGCGAGCGTGAGCCCATTGGCGCTCGGGCGGATCACGATCGCGCAGGGACTGGCGCGGGCACAATACGATCCCGATGCCCAGAACGATCTCGACGGCGACGGAGAGTCAGATGATGAAGACGACGACGACGACGGCGACGGGATCAGCGACGAAGACGAAGACGACTGCGATCTGGACGGCATTCCCGGCGAGCTGGATGAAGAGACCGATAGCTGCGATGCAACGGACGTGGCCGGCACGGTGCCGGTGTTGCGCGTGAAGCCGCGGAACACGACGCTGTTTGAATTGGTCAGTCTGCGCGAAACGGTCGGCGCTTTAGTCGCCTGCACGATTGACGAGGCGTCGCTTACAACGGAAACATTCCGCGTCGAATCCGCGGATGGCGTGGTGATCGATTGTCAATTACGGGTCCATGAATCGGGGAGCGGCGTAGTGTGTCGGCACGACAACGATCCGTTCGCCGCGTTGACGGTCTATACGGCAACGTTAGCCGGTGTCGCATGTACCAATGGTAGTGTCGTGCAGACGCGCAGTTGGTCGTGGAGGACGGAAGAGGATTAATGCAGGAAGGGTGAGCGGGTGCGTCGCGTCCGGCCGGAGTGAGGCGCCCCAAGGTTCCGAGAAGAAACGGTTCGTTCTATCAACAGAGGAGGCGTTATGAAGTCACGTGTCAGCACGTGGGGGTGTATCGGTGTGGCCGCATTACTGCTCGCGGCCTGTGGCAAGGTCGGATCGGGGACGAGTGCCAGCAGTGACACGAGTACGAACGATGACAGTGCAGTGCGCGAGGTCTCGGGGACGGTGCCGACCGGGAGCGAGAGCGCGGCGAGTGTGAGTAAGCATCTGGGCGGTGGTGGCATGTCCTTCGCCTGTGCGGCGGATGAAGTGATCGCGACCGATACCGACGGTTCGACAATCAGCACGGTTGTAGAAGACGACTGTTCGTTTATCCTCAAGCTGCGCGTCGGGCATTCGTATGTGATCGGCCTGTCGCATGACGGGACGTTCATCGCGGCACTGAAGTTCCGCGGGCGTGTGGCCGGATTCCGCGGCTCGGGACTGGCGATTGGGCGCGGAAATGGGCGGATCGCATTGGGCGGAATCACCGTGAGCGGTTCCACTGGGAGCTGTGAGAACGATCCGTCGGAATTTATCGATCAAGATGACGACGGCGTGGCCGATGCGTCCGATGACGATGCCGACGGCGATGGAAGCGACGACGCGTTCGAACGCGATTGCAGTCTGGACGGAGTCGAAGACGATAGCGACGAGAATGCCTGTGATGGCGAGGCCGTGGCCGAGGATGACGTCCAAGCGCATGTGCTGCGCGTTCGGCCGTGGCATGGTCGGAAACACGTGGCGCTGCGCAAACGCGTGCGTGCGTTGATTTCGTGCCGCGTGAATCCGTTGACCGTGAATGCGCAGACCTTCCGTGTCGAATCGTCCGATGGCGACGCGATTGCGTGTCACTATCGGCTTTTGTATCCATTCTTCGCACGACTGACACGGATTACGTGTCGCCACTTCGCCGATCCGTTCACCCCGGAGACGGTCTACACTGCGACGCTCGATGGCGTGGAATGCCGCGACGGCCGGCCGGTGGAAGTGCGGGAGTGGTCGTGGACCACACGCGATGCGCCCGAGGCCGATGCAGGGGATGAGGCTGCGGATGAAGCGAGCGACGATGGTGACGAAGAAGACCTGTTAGATGAAGCGGATGAGGCGGAAGACACGACTAGCGAGTCCGAGCCCGCAGATGAGGAAGAGGACGAGGATGAAGCGGAAGCGGATGACGCCACAGAAGACGCAGCCGGCGCCGATACGCAATAGCGCGCGCCCGCGATGATCACGAGGCCCCGCTCGGGTGCTCCGAGCGGGGCCTTTGTTCTCCATCGCGATGGGCCGAGGGGGCCTACGGGGAAGAGCAGGGTACGCTGGCATCTGCTGCGCAAAACCTTCGGTTTTGCTGCGCGGACCGGCAAAGCCGGTCCTTGCGGCCGCATCGAGCGGCCGCGCGCTCGCCCTCGCCGTTTTCGTCGTTAGATAACGCAAGGAAAAAACGGCTGCGAGAGCCCCTGCTCTTCCCCGTAGGCCCCCTCGGCCTCAGCCACTGTCAGCGTTCCTTATTGCTTTCGGAACCTGGGTTCCACGATGTGTCACGACGCTGATTGCAATATCTCGAAACGAATGCGGATGCCTGCATGGTTGAGAGAAAATGGAACAGGGTTTGTTACCGCTGAATCTCCGGAGCGAACCAGGTGGAGCGGCCGTGTTGGGGGAATCGACTGACCATGCCGCGGCCATCCAAGGTAGAGAGGCCGTCGCGGCCGTAGACTTGGAGGAAGGTCTGCATGGCGCCGCGACTGCCGTGGCCGTCGACGTAATCGCGCAGCGTGGTGCCGCCGTGCGTGATCCCCTTTGCCAGTACGTGGCGCGCGGCGTGGAGCAAGCGCGCGAGTTCCGCGTCACTGCAGCGTGCGACAGTGCGACACGGATCGAGCGCGGCATGGTAGAGGGCTTCGCACGCGTAGATGTTCCCCATCCCGGCGGCGATGCCTTGATGGAGCAACAGGGCCTTCAGGGCGAGACGCGGATGGCGCCGCACGCGGACGATGAAGTGTTCGGGCCGCAACGCGGGATCCAGATAATCGGGGCCGAGGCGTTGCAGAAAGGGATTGTCGGCGCCGCGCGGATCGTGCGTCAGTGAGATCGTGCCGAAGCGTCGTGGATCGGTGTAGCGCACGATTTGTCGATCGGCGAAATGCAGTTCGCAATGCGTATGCGGGGCAGGCGGGGACGGCGCCGCAACGCGGAGTAGGCGTCCGGTCATGCCGAGATGGAGCACGAGGCCCGCGTCGCGATCGGTCCAGAGCAACAGGTATTTGCCGTGCCGGGTGAGTGCGGTGCATTGTGCGTTCAGCAGGGCGCGACGCACGGTCTGACGGGAGCAGTGTTCCAGTGGGGCCACGGCGGAGAGCGTGACGTTGGCGATGCGCGTGCTCGGCAGCGGTAACAGCGTGCGGCGAATCGTTTCCACTTCAGGCAGTTCGGGCATGGGCGCGTCTTCATATACATGATGGTTGGGCGTCAAGGTGCTCCGTGTATGCAGTGACTTGCCGAGCCGCAACGATTGCGATATGGGGGCGACCACCAATGCGACGCGCGATTTTCATCCTGTGGCTTATCCTGTGTGCCATGCCGGCTTGTCGGCGGCATGCGGTGGCGGCGATCGATTGGTACGACCACGTCAGTCAAAAGGCGACGCTGGCCGAGGCGGTGCGGCGTGGCAAACCGGTAATGCTGCTCTTCGAGACCGGCTGGTGCCCGTACTGCCTGCAAATGCGCGAAGTCGTGTTTCGCGATCCGCACGTGGTCGAGCTGTTGCGGCAGTTTTTTGCGGTGCGGGTGGATGGAGACAGCGACCGTGCAAATGGCTTGATGCAGCGCTATCACGTCCAGGGCTATCCGACGATCGTCTTTGCGCAGGCCAATGGAGAACCGATCGGGGCGTGGCAGGATGTCCCCAAGCCGACGGCCTTTGCCGCGCATTTGCGCGAGATGTTAGGCACGACGAAGCCGCACGATTCATGGGATCTGCATTTGCACGGCAAACTCGAGACCGGCGAGATCCCGGCCGATGAATTTTATGCGCGTGCGACAAGTCTCGAAGAGCGCGGCCATGCGGAAGAGGCCAAGTCGACGTTCCGCGAAGGCGGGCTCCAGATGTTGCGGCGCGTGAATGGTGGCGCGTCGTTTGGCGAAATGCGGAGTCTGTTGAGTCCGACGATCCAACTGTTGCTCCGTGGAGGCGCGTTGCAAGAGGCGGAAGCCTTGGCGCGGCGGGCCATCGCGGAATTTCCGAACGACTATCTCTATCCGTATCGCCTCGCGATGGTGTTGGGCGAGCAAGGCCGACTCGACGAGGCCGTGCAGCAGGGCGCGCGTGCCTTTGCGTTGTCGTATGGGCGCAATCGCGTCTGGGTCACGGAAATGTTGGCGGACTTGTTGGTCAAAGCGGGTGACCAAGATCGGGCGGCGACGCTGATTCGCGAGGCATTGGCGGGCGTGGATTGGAAGACGAATCCGCGCAAAAAATCGGAAGAGCAGCGGCAGCGATTAGAAGCACGGTTGAAGACGTGGGAACGAACGACGGGGAAACCGTAACCAAAAAGGAGCGATGTATGGCGCGAAAATGGGCGTTCGGGAGTTTAGCAGTGGCCGCGGTGTTGTTGGTCACCAGCGCATGGGGAGGCGCGATGAAGCAAGAGGACCTGAAGGTGGGAACGGGCGCGGTCGCGGTGAGCGGCAAGACGGTGAGTGTCCACTATACCGGCTGGCTGACGGACGGGAAAAAATTCGACAGTTCGATGGATCACGGCAAGCCGTTCGAGTTTCCGCTCGGCGCAGGTCGCGTGATCAAAGGCTGGGACGAAGGCGTAGCCGGGATGAAGGTCGGCGGCAAACGCAAGCTGACGATCCCACCGGAACTGGCATACGGTCCCCAAGGCGTTCCCGGCGCAATTCCGCCGAATGCCACGTTGGTCTTTGAAGTCGAGTTGTTGGGGGTGAAGTAACCACTCACTCAATCCCATACTGGCTCAGCTTCGCGATCAGCGTTTCCATGCCTAAGCCGAGCGATGCGGCGACGCGTTCGAGGTCGCCGGCGAAGTGGGTGACGGCGGCTTGCAGGATCTCGCGTTCGTAGGTGGCGAGGGCTTTGTTCGGGGTGAATCTCGTCGTGGCCCGGAGGTTGGCGCGTGGTGCAGTCGTGACGGCGGTCGCGTCGGGCGGTGTCGCCGGCGCGGCGGTGTCGAGCGAACGTGTGGCGCCGTCGCGGGCCTCGCCGGTGACGGCGGTGGCGTTCGTCAGTGCGGCCACCGAGACGCCGCCGGATTTGATGCGGCTGATCGTCTTTAAATCGACGAGCACGCGGGCGCGCGACCGTTGTTTCAAAAACGGTTCCCGATATTCCTCGCCCAGATTGGCGACCATCGTCATGATGATTTCGTACGCCGTCCGCAGATGCGCCAACGCGTCTTCAATCTCGTCGCGTTTGTGATAATAAATACCGAGCAGATATTCGGCCTCCCAATGCAGCTCGCGCCATCCATTCCGGAGGCATTCGTTCGCCAGTCGCACGAGCGCGGGGCCCAGTGGATCGTCGGGGCGTAGTTGCGTCATCACGGCGATTTTTTGTGTGAGCAATGTGTAACGGGTCTTGAACTCCGCGTCTTGTTCCGTCGGCATCAGCGGAGTGAGTCGCGTGATGAATTGATTGGCCTCTTCGATCTCGCCGTTTTCCACCAACAGGTCGATCGCGCCGTAGTAGCCCCAACGCTGCAAGTTCTCGTCGTGATGCGTTTCGCCGATCGCCATCGTTTCTTCAAATGCGTTGAGCGATTCCATCAGCCGTCCGAGGTCTTTATAGAGATAGCCGAACGTGATTTGGATCCAGCCCAACAGACGATGGTTCCGGGCGCGACGTGCGAGTCGCATCGCTTGCGTCAGATAGCGGGCTGCGAGATCGGACGTGCCGAGATTCAAGTAGAGCGTGGCGACGGTCATCAAGCTGCTGGCCAGGTCGACTTCGGCGCCGCTGCTGGCCTTGATTTGGAAACTCAACTGCGCGTACTTGAGCGCCTCGGAGTAGGCCGCTTTCTTTTGGCAGAGGGTGATGATGTTATCGAGCAGCGCCAACGCGTTGTGTTGCGCGCCCATGGCGAGTGAGAGGCGCCACGCCTCGAGGAAGGCCGCTAAGGCCTCCTCGCCTTGGCCGGCATGCAGATGGAGCACGCCGAGTTGGCCATGAATCGACGAGGCTAAACGTTTGTCGTGGCCGAATTCGGCCAGCTTTTCTTGATAAAACGCGAGCGCATGGTCGAAGCGCCCGCTGCGCGCCAACGCCACGCCGAGGTTGTTGTTCGTGACTTGTCGGCGCTTGTCGGCGGGGAGCTCTTTAGTCCACGTGTGCGATCGTTGATACAGCTCGATCGCCTTTTCCGTGGCCCCGGTCTCCAACCAGGCTTGGGCTCGCTCATTGAGCAGAAAGAGATAGACCGGGTTGCTGGGGTCGGGACTCAATTTCGCGAGGGCTTGCTCGTAGATCTCGCCGGCCTCCTGCGGTTTGCGCTGCGCCCGCTTTGCCAGTCCGAGCATCTTCAAGTCTTCGACGGCCGGATCGGTTTGGGCCGTCAGCAGTTGTTGTAAAATTTCCTCGCACGCTTGATAGCGGCCTTGGAAGAGCCGAAGCGTCGCAATTTTCCGCAGAATGACGATCTGTTCTGTCGCTTGCTCGTTGAGGACGCGCAAATATTCCAAACGACGCTCGAGAAATTGGATCGCCGTCTCCGTGGCGCCGACTTGCTCCGCTTCCTTCGCGGCATGTTCCAAGATCGTCACCGCCTTTTCGCGGTGACTGGTGTACGGCGCATACACCGCTAATTCGCGGGCCGGAATGTCGGCTTGCGTGGCCAACCAAGTCAACAAGAGATCGGCCAATTGTTGGCGGCGTGTCTCGGGCAATCCCTTCGCGATGACTTGCGTCAGCGCGCCGGTTGCCGGGCTGTAGGTCTCGAGTGTGCCGTCGCGCTGCACCAGTCCGGCCGCGTAGAGTTCGAGCAGCGCGGCAGCCGAGTCGCGGGAGGCGAGCAGCGAGCAGACGGCCGCAGTGAGCGGACGATCGGCGAAGGCGAGCAGTTCGAGCAGTTCACGCGCTTCGGTACTGAGCTGTTCGACTTGTTGCCGATAGAGATCTTCGATGGAGGTGGGCAGCTCGCCGGCGGCCGTATGGTAGCGGCGCGCGGCTTCCGACATCAGCAGCGGGACGCCGTGCGAAAAATTCCAGACCGCGTTGAGAAAGGTGGCATCGCCGTCCGCCGTGCCGACCAATTGGGTCACGAACGCGTGGACCGCATCGCGCGGGAGCGGTGTCAGTTCGAGCGTTGGCGTGCCGGAGGCCTGTGGCGGGGCGCCGGCCGTCGGGGTGTACGTTGCGACCACGATGAGCGGTGAGGCCTCGTGGGACAACGTGGCGGAGTAGAGTAGGCCTAACAATGCCGACACACTTTTTTGCACCGGCAGTGCGGCGCGATCGAGGTTGTCGATTAAGAAACACGTGGGTTTGCTCGCGGCCGATTGCATCAGCAGCGGTGCGGCCGCCTCCGGAGTTTCCGGCAGTTCTTCCGGCGGCAGTCCGAGTGCCGGGAGAAACGTGAGCACGTCTCGGCCTTCACGTTCGCCATCGACGGCGATCGTCACGCATTCTTCCAATTGGCTCGCGTGCTTCAGTTCCGCCAGCAGCCGGCTTTTTCCCATCCCGCGCGCGCCGGCGATCAAGTACGCTTGGGGATGTTCCTCTTGGGCGACCGATTCATCGCTCTCGAGAAATTTGGCCACGCGTTTGACCGCGTTTTGCAACGTGACCAGCGTATGTTCGCGGCCGACAAACGGACCCTCCGCCAGCTGGACGCGCGCTTGTCGCGGCAGTGCCAGAAACTCATGGCCAGCGTGCAGCGTGAGAAAACTCAGCACCGCCGCTGCGGACGGAAACCGGTCGTCCGGGTTTGGTGCCAGTAAGCGTTGTGTGAGTCGGCTCAGATATTCCGGCGCGCCTCGTTCTCGCAGCGGTGTCCAGTCGATCTGCGTCTGTTCATGAAATGCCTTGGCCTCGTCCAGACTATGGAGTTCATACGGATAGAGTCCAGAGAGGAGGCGATAGCAGACGACGCCGAGCGAATAGAGGTCGACCCGATGATCGAGGCGCGGGTTCGGCGCAAAGAGTTCGGGCGCCATGTAATTCAGCGTCCCGGCGATCTCTTTGATCGGCTGGTCGGTCGGACTGGTGACGCCGAAGTCGACGAGGCGTGTCTGGATCTGGCCTTCCGTGCGGCTGACCAGAATATTCGCGCCTTTGACATCGAAGTGGATCAGGCCGACGCTATGGATGAAGTCGAGCGCGCTCAAGACTTGGGCCAACACGCGTTCGAGTTGATCGATCGGGGCCTGGAGCAGCGCGCGATATAAATCTTCGCCTTCGACGAATTCAGCGGTGAAGAAATATTGTTGGTGCGAGCTGGAAAAGCCGAAGTCATAGACACGGCAGACGTGGGGATGATGCAGCTCGCTGAGCAGCCGGAATTCCCGCTTAAAGGCATCGATCCGGATTTTTGACGTGAGCCCGGCCTGAAGGAATTTCAGCGCGATCGGCTTCGCGTCCTGGATGGCTTGGACGAGAAAGACTTGTCCCATGCCGCCGCTGCCGAGCGGACGCAGGATATTGTAACTCTGTTGGCCGGCGAGGATCGTCGTCGACTGCTGTGCTGTCTCCGGACTTGGCACAAGGATAGTATAACGAAGAACGCGGAACGCGAAAAGTTCTTGCAGTGTCAATATATTGGCGACCGCGGACGCAACATTTGCGCAGATCTGCCGATACTAATCATGTAGAGAAAACAGGCCAGCGGGGGAGAGAAAGGGTTGGTTCCCGTGGCTGAATTAACCTCCGTCGTCGTCGAGGGCGTCCATTACCTCCCGCTCAGTGTCCAGAAGGTCCAGTTCAAACCCGATGAAAAGCCCGAACAGGTAGTCGACCGTGTCAAGGTGGAGATCGGCCATAACCTGCAAGATGAACTGATCTTCCACAATCCGGAGGACAAATTTGTCTACGTTGCCCAGCTCACGCGGCTCCCGGACGCGGCGCTGAAGACACCGCTCGATCCAGAGACCGTGCGACTCTCGATCGATCCGGCCGCGCGCGTGGTGTTCCGCGAAGATGAGCCGGAGGCATACGTGTTGAGTCGGGTCGAGGTGGTCGGCATCGCCGATCCGGCGGTCAAGCAGCAAGTCGAAAAAGTGCTCGACTTGGAGGCGGGCGACAAAGTGAGTTTCGCCGACTTGTTGGAGAAGCGGGAAAAACTGTTGAAAGAGTGCCCGCTGTTGGCCGTGCAGCCACAACCTGCGGCCGATCCGGCCGATCCGACGAAATTAGTACTGACCGTACGCGCGATCGATCATCCGCGCGGTGTGGAGGTGCTCGACCTCGATGGGTCCGATCCGGCGAAGGCGATCATCGAACGGATGTTCGACGGGACTCGCCTCGATCGCGCGGCGTTGGAGCGGATTCAGCAACAGATCCATCAGTACTTTCAGCATGCCCAGTTCCTCTATCAAGTGACGAAGTCGGAGTTGAGTACGGAGGGGAAGCTGCGCATTGCGGTGCTGAAGATCCCGGCGCCGACCGCGATCGAATTACAAGGGGTCGAGGGTGACGAGACGGAAGCCGCATTGCGCGCGTTGTTTCCGACACCGTTGACCGCGCCCCATATGGAGGCGGGGTTGAAGGCCGTCGAGGCGTACTATTACCGGCATGGTCAGATGCCGAAGCTGACCATGGGCGTGCGGCGCAAACAGGACGGGAACGTGCTCGTCGTCACGGTGAGCACGGAGGTCGCGCCGAAACGCGTCGTGTTTCGTGGGAACTATCCATTTGCCCACGAAGCGCTGGAGGCCGCATTCGGTGCGCCCGATCCGGTGTTGCACGTGTATACCGCGGAGCAGATCAGTGCCGGTATCGAGCGTGTCCGCAATTTCTGCACGGAGCACGGCTATCGGATCGGTCAGAGCGCGCAGTTTCGCATCCACGATGGCGTCGTGGAACTGGCACTCAATCTCGCGCGTCTGAAGGGCTATCGGATCGTGATGGTGGAGAAGGCGCGCAACGTCGATGATCGATTGGTGACGCGGGAATTGGCGCAGCGGCCGGGCGAACTCTTTAATGAAATCGAATTGAGAAAAGGGATCGCGCGGCTGCGCGGCTCCGGGAATTTTTCTGCCGTCAACTATGTCGTCGATCAAGCCGGCGGCGAAGACGATGTCTACGTGGATATCGTCTGTCGCCCCGGCCCTGCGATCGGCGAAGTGATGCTCAGCGGCGGATACAGCGGCGCGCTTGGCTGGACCGTGATGGCCGGAACGCAGTTGCGGCATATCCCCGCCGAAGGGGAGACGTTAGGCCTCTCCGGCCACTACGCACCGAATTCCTACGGCGGCGTACTCAATTGGTACGAGCCGTGGGCGTTCAGCAATAAGATTTCGCTCTCCGCGTCGCTCTATTTCAACGTCGACGATCTGGTGATCGCGAATCAGCGGGTCGGTGTCGGGATGGCCGTCGGCATTCCGTTGGGCGGCAAATATTCCCCGTGGCGGATTATTCTCGGCACCGACGTGGAATATCTCCATGTCGAGGACGGCGAGACGATCGAAGGGCTGGATCGCGACACGCCGGTCTTAGTGAAGCCGTCGCTCAAACTCGTGTATGGCGAAGGCCCGCTGACGGCGTACGTCCAAGGGCGGATCAACGCCGGCGCGATGACGTATCAAGAGGCGCGCGGCGGGATTCAATACGACGTCGATTTGGGCAAGGGGTTTGTGCTGCGTATTGCCGGCGGTGCCGGACAACAGTTTGGCACCGTGCCCGATTTTACGAAATTCAATCAGCTCAACACACCATCGGTCTACGGCCGCAGTCTGAGTGACTACGAAATCGGGGTCGATTTCGCCGTCGCGTCGCTCAATATTCACAAGACGTTGCTCGACACCGATTACGCGAAGATTGGATTGCACGGCGGCGTGACCATCGGCGGAGTCGGCGCGCGCAAAACCGATTTCGGCTTCGGCGCCGGCGTAGACTTGCTGCTGATGGGGATGCCATTCACGGTCGAGCTCGGCGGGCGGTACGACTTGGCCGGGAGCGAAGGCTTCCGCTGGGGGGTGTCGCTGTTGACGAGTCGCACCTCACTATAGCTGGATAAAATATGGCGCCGCCGGGACCTGTTACGTTCACATCGCTGCCGCAACAGTCGGCCTATCGCCCTGCTGAAGACACCGAGCGCCGTCGTCCGGCCGCCGCCGCCGAAGGCGCGGATCCGGTGACGGACTACTTTGTCGAGACGAGTCTGACGCGGGCGGAGGAGTTGGGCGTTAGCGGGGCGACGGTCGCGGGGGGTGTGCGGCTCGAGGCGCGCAATGCCGCGACGGGCGAGGGCGGCGCAGTCGGTGTGATGCTCCGGGGCGGGGAGACGTGGGATATCGGCTTGCAACTCCATTGGAGTGGGGTGTCGTTCGGTGTGGGGCTGGATGGTGGCGTGTCGCTCGGAATGGGCCCGTTGCAGTGGAGTCCGGGGCGTGGCGCGGCGGTCGGGGCGTGGGGTGTGAACGGGGGCGGCATGCAGTTGGCGCCGGGATGGCTGTTGGCGCTGGCCGCGAGCGTGCAGCTGGTCGCAACCGCCGTGGGCGGCGAGGCGCACAGCGTGGAAGAAATCATTGCCGTCCCGATGGCGACATTGTTGTCGAGTATCGTTCCGATCGAATCGATTACCGAAACGGTGTCGTTAGTCCGTGGTGTCGCGGGCGATACGGATGATGCCGGCGCGATTGCGTCGGCCGCGGATGCCGCACGACTATTGGCCGGAGTGACTTCGCATCTGCGGCGGGGTCAGTATCATACCGCGCTGCTACGTGTGGAGGGCGCCTTGCGGGTCACGCTGCCACCGGCGTTGCGTGCGCAATTGATGGGATTGCGCGATCAGGCGTTGGTGCAAGTGCGCGCGACGATGGCGCCACTGGTGGGCGGGCGCAGTAGGGCCGAGGCGAGTGTCACGAATCCCGTCGCGCGGCTGCGCGAGCATCTCGTGGCAGCGCTGGATCGCGTGGAGGAGTTCCATCACCGCTATGCCGTTTGGTTGGCCGGCGACGTGGAGACGCAGGATCGACCGGCCGGAGCGGCGTTGCACCAATATCTCGCCGACGCATTGTACTTAGTCGGAAAATTCGAACTGCATACGGATACGGTGCGCCGCGACGGTCGCGTTGAACACACGGTGCGCGCCTCCGCGCCGTTCGCCGTGGCGGATGCGGCCATGGCTGCGCGCTTCTTTACGCTGACGACGGCGGTCGTGAAAAGTGTCACGGCGAGGGATTCTGCGGCGTTGCGGATGTACGGGGAACAGGCGCGCTTCGCGGCGGGGCATGTCGTGCGCGGGGTGCAGGACGGAGCAACCCCGACGCATGCATTGGGCGCGGACCAACTCCTACTCGACGACCTGCTGCAGTGGTGCGCGGCGTGGGATCGCGCATCGCCGTTCGCCGACCTGCGGCGGCGGCACTTGCGCTGGGTGATTGCCATGCGCAGCAGCGGCATGGAGCGGGAGCGGCTGCTGCGGGATGCGATCCCCGCCGCGCCGGCCGATGCGCGTCCTCCGCAACCGGAACGCAGCCTCCAACAAGCCATTGGCCCCAATCTGGTGCGGTATCTGCGGGCGCGGCGTTTCATCCAGGGGTTGCTCGCGCTG
Source organism: Deltaproteobacteria bacterium (assembly GCA_016210045.1). NCBI lineage: Bacteria > Pseudomonadati > Myxococcota > Myxococcia > Deltaproteobacteria bacterium. The sequence continues at coordinate 32,833 of JACQUX010000026.1, forward strand.
GAGTGGTGGCGGCGCGGCGAGTCGATCGACGGCGCGTTGGCCCCATTGGACTTCGTCGGCAAGGCGCGGACGACGCGCTCCACGCGCGACGGTTTCGCGCTGCTGTATGATGTCGTGAGCGTCATGTCTCAACTCGAAGCGCGGCAATGGGATCATGATCCGGTGACCGAGCGGCTCTATCGCGGCCTGCATCGACGGCTACGGGCGACGTTGTACGGCTTGGTCAAGGAGCGCGGCGTGGAATTGGACAGTGTCGAACAATTGGAGGCGTGGCAGCTCAAACTGTTGCAGCAGGCCGAGGTTGTGGGAGACAAAGGGGCGACGCTGCTGAAGCGCTTGAGCGCGGTAGCGCGCCAATTGGCGACGTCGCCGTTCGGCGCGGAGTTCGCGGCGGTGCGGCATCCAGTCGCGGCATTGAGCCGCGAGGCGCAGCGCCTGCTGCCGGCCGCGGAGGCGCTGTCGCTGCGGCGCGGCGCGAATCTGCGCGAGGTCTTGGCGACGGAGGCGGCGGAGACTGCACTGATCCGCCGCTTCACGATCGGACTCCGTGATCAACTGGCGACGGAAGCGTTGCCGCAACTCGAGCCGCTGCGTGCCGCCGTCGCGATAACCGCGGCGCCGAATGGTACGCCGCCGAAAGATTTTCGCGATTGGCAGGAAGCGACCACAGACGCGCTGCAAGAACTTCAGGAAGCGATGGTCGATCTCCAAGACGCCTGCACGCAGGCCGCGACGGCGTACGCCACATTCGCCCGGCGCCGCGCCGCGAAGCAGATGCACGCGCATATCACGGATCGAGCACTGGGCAATTTTGGCCTGCACTCACCGTGAGTATGTAGGAACCGGAGTCATTGTCACCGAATCCTCCGACCTGGACCCGATACTCTACTGCGTCCGTCAGGTTGATCTCGAAGCAGGAGGCCAGTCCATCATGGTCATCGTTAAAGATCGGGAACGTGGCATTCAAGTCGAAGGGGCTGTAAACCGACGTCACAGTATCAATAGCGGTGGTTAATAAAGGACTCTGATCC
>JACQUX010000027.1 GCA_016210045.1 Deltaproteobacteria bacterium
CGCAGGAGGGAAGGGTCAACCCTTCCCCCCCGCAACAGCGGGTCCCCCCTATCCCAGCGCCCTACGGAGCGGGCTCCCCGCCTCGCTGCGCTCACAGTCGTTCCGCAGATTTTGCTAACACGCTCTCGCTCCTCATCCGGATAGAAACAAGAGGCCCGGCAGGGGCACGAGGGGGTCTGCGGGCGAGTCTGAGCGAGGGAGTACTATGGTGTCGAAGCTCGACCGAGCGAAGTCTCAGTGAGCCGAGCGCCGTAACGCGAGGCGAACGGCCCGCGGACCCCCTCGTGCCCCTGCCGGGGTTTTGATTCAACGTTGTGATTTGGGTTTATTACAATCGCCACTCGGTCACATTGGGTGCGTCTTCTTTTTCGCTGCAGGAATCTTCGCTCAGGTCTTGGAAGAAATTGTCGTCATTCTTCAACAAGTGCGAGATCAGACGCTGAATGTCGGTGATGTTGTGATACGGTTTGTAGAGTAAGTGGAATTTCGGAGAGCAGATATCGAAATGTTTGACGTTGCAGTCGTAGCCGGTCGTCAACAGCAGTTGGGCGTTGGGCTGATATTGATAGACCAGCTTTGCGATCTCGTAGCCGTTCCGATCGTTCATCACGATATCGCTGATGACCAGATCAACCGGTTCGCTCGCGAGCACGGCCTCGACGGTTTCGAAGTCGTTCGTCAGGCAGTAATTACATTCGACGATGCCGCGAAAGACCTTCTCCCAGACCCGGAGATAGATCGGATCGTCGTCGATAATTACGACGCGTGGTGGTCGATGCATCCCTTCTGGATTCCCTGTTCCCATAGTGCCGCCCCCTGTGTCGGAGAATATATACAAGGGCCGTGCCATCATTCTGCGACGTAGCAGCGTTGTTAATCCCTGAAAATTCCACGGCTAATTTTTGTCTAGATTTTCACTCCTGCGCTAGATCCGGGTGTTGCGACACAGGGCAGAGGTGCGTTTTAACCTTGTGGGGACCTCGCATAATGCCCCATCTGCGTCGTTGCCCAGCCAGCCGCGATCCTCACGTACAACCGAGTACGCTCCGGTCGCGGCTGGCCGGGCGCCTAGCATCTGGGGCATTCTTCAAGGTCCCCGACAACTTGAATTATTACAGATGCCCTTGTGTGATGCGTCGGAGGACCGGGAGGGCTGCGGTTTTTCCGGTCCAGAGGTGGAAGCTGAGGGCGGCTTGTTGGAGCAGCATTTCTCGGCCGTCGCTGCAGCGTACGCCGGCGCGGCGCGCAGCGTGCAGAAAGACGTTGTCGCCAGTGCCGTAGCGGACATCGAGCAGCGTGAGGCCGGCCGGCCGGCAGCGGGTGGGCCAAAGCAGCGCGCCACGGCCGCAACGGGGGGCGGCGCTGGTCTGGACGAGTAGGTCGCTTTCCAGGCAGGCGGCGCGCAGCGTGGCGGGCGTGAGTGGCTGAGCCGCAATGTTCGCGCGTGGAAAGTGGCGGCGAAATTCTCGACCCAGTCGCGTGGCATGGCTGCACGTGCGGTTCAGCAGCGTGAGCGTCGCGGCGCCGTGTGCCAGCACGGCCGCAGTGACCGCGCGGGCGGTGCCGCCGGCGCCGATCACGGTGACGCGGAGGCCGCGCGGCGTGCGACGATGCGTGTGTTGCAGCGCTGCGAGAAATCCGGCGGCATCGGTGTTGTATCCCACGTAGCGACCGCGGCGGAGGACGATCGTATTCACCGCGCCGATCTGTTGCGCGGTCCGATCCAGCCGATCCAGCAGCGGGATCACGGCGCATTTATAGGGTGCCGTGACATTCAGCCCGCCGACATCGGTGAGGCGCATGCATGGGATCAAGTTCTTCAAGTGACGGCGTTCGACTTGAAACGGGAGATAGACGTAATCGAGTCCGTGGTGTTGCAGCAGCGCATTGTGGAGTGTCGGCGAGAGACTTTCCGCCAGCGCATTGCCGATGATGCCGAGGACGTGTGGGGTGTTCATAGTTGATGATAGGCCCGTGCCGCCGCGACGTCTTGGGCGATCTGTCGCGTGAGATCGTCTACGCATTCGAAATGAATGTCGCCCCGCAAGCGACGCAGGAAGCTGACTTCCAGCTGGGTGATATCGGGTGGACATGCCGTTAACAGATGCGTTTCGACGACGAGTCCGGTGCCGCCGAAGGTCGGATTGTGTCCAACGTAGGTCACTGCCGGCAACTGCGTGGCGGCGTGCAGTGCCCATGTGACATAGACGCCCGTCGCGGGGAGGAGTTCGTTGCTACTGCGCACGTTCAACGTGGGGAAGCCGAGTTGCCGTCCCACGCCGCGTCCTGTCACTAACGTGCCGCCGATCGTGTAGGGGCGACCGAGCGCGGTCGCGGCGGCTTCGACGTCGCCTTGTTCGATGCAGTGTCGTAAATAGGTGGAGCTGACTAAGATCGGTCCGCAGAAGACGGGTTCGATGACGTCCACTTGCAATTTGTGCTCGGCCCCGAAGCGTTCCAAGTCGGCGACGCGGCCCGCGCGCCGTTGTCCGAACGTGAAGTCATACCCGATCACGACCGCGCGCGGTCGGAGGCGCTGCCACAGGATTTCTGTCAGGAAGGCCTGCGGCGGCAGCGCTGCGATCTCGGGAGTGAAGGGTTCCACGACCGTTGCGTCGAGCCCTGCGGCTGCCAACGCCTGGAGGCGCTGCGGCACCGTTTGGAGCATCGTCAGTTGCAATGCCGGCGCCAACACGCGCAGCGGGTGCGGGTCGAAGGTGTACGCCACGGACGCGCAACCCCATCCGCGCGCCTTCGCGACGACATCGCGGCAAATGGTTTGGTGACCGATATGGACGCCGTCGAAATTGCCCATCGTCAGCACGGCGCCGTGCAGTGCGGGGGGGAAAGCGGCTGATCCTTGAATGATTTGCATCACGCTCACTTTAGTGCGGTGTTGTGGCCGGCGCCGTCGGCGCGATAGATAGTCCAGGTGCGGCGTGCCATCAAGTTGTGCTCGTCGCGCGCCGCGATCGTGACGATATTGTTGCCGGTCTTCAGCGGGAGCTTTGCCAACATGTCGAGGACGTTCGTCTGTTGCGGATTGGCCTGATAGTAGACTTTCTCTTCGCCCACGAAGACGAACACATCTTTCACCCGCTGATCATCGGTGACACGACCTTGTAAGCCTTGTTCGGCCGCCGTGGTGCTGCGCGGCCATGCGGTTTCGGCCAGTTCGATCGTCGGAGCGCTATACCAGGTCCCGGCCGGCGGATCGATTTGCGCCGATGCGACGGTCAGCACGATCTTATCGGAGACCGATTCGAACAGCGCCGTGTCGGTGATTGCCAGTTCTAATTTGAACGTCGCGGCGTCGAAGCCCGGATCGAGATGGAATTTGAGCGTGGCCGTGGCCGACTCGCCTGGGGCGATGGCGCCCAGTTTCGCACGCCCGAGTTCAATGTACGGTCCCTTGCCGCCGGAGTTCTTGATCGCCACGACCGGTTCGAGTGCCGTGCCGCGTCCGATATTCTTGACTTGGACCACGAGCGGCACGGACTTGTTGATGGGCAGTCCGGCCGTGATGCGTCCTTTGGCGTCCGGCGTGCCGAGGTGATAGCTATACGCAAACTGCGGCCGCGTGAGGCCGTTGATCGGGACCAACGCGGTGAAGCTGCTCGGCACGTTCCCATTGCCTTCTTGGAATTCGATGGTGACAGGGAGTTGTTCCGTGACCATCGCCTTTTCGGCCTTGAACGGCACTGCCCAGGAGCGTTGTTCTCCCGCGGCCAACCGGCCGAACAGGAATTCTTTGTTGTTCAGCGCCGAGACGTCGGCCGTGGTCTGTCCGATCAGGCGATAGAACGTCCCTTTGCCGACATTCCGCGCGGTCAAGACGAGTTCGCCTTCTTCCCCGGCTTGGATCGCCGGCACGTGGCTTTTGCCGCGTTGCAAGTGGTACGTGACTTGGAGTTGGGGCGTGTCTGGCGAAGCGGTCAGTGACCAATCGATGCCGAGTGTCGCCAGTTCCTGTTCCAACTTTTGGGTTTCGATCTGTTGTAACCGCCCGACCACGCCGTCGAGGTTCTCCCATGGCTGCCCGGGCGCGGGGGCCAATTCGGCGAACAGGCGTTTTGCAAAATCCACGGCGAAGTCGTCGGTTAAATTCAACGCATTCGAATACTCGCGTTTTTCGTCGCCTTCGCCCGGCAATTCTTCCACCGGTTTGACGTGGCGCAGCCGGATCGCGGCATTGCGCGCGGCATCGGGATGTCGTTTTAGGTGCCGCTCCAAGTCGCGTTCGCCGTAAAATTTGTCTTCCAACAAATTCGGTCGTTTTTTGTCGATTATCATCGGGTCGAGTTCTACATCGGGGCTGATCCCTATTTCCTGAATGGAACGGACGCCCGCAGTCAGATATTCGGCAATCGTCAGCTTTAGCGCGCTGCCGTCGTGCAGATCGTAGACGGTTTGGACCGAGCCCTTGCCGAACGTCGGGGCGCCGATCACCAACGCGCGCTGATGTCCTTGCAACGCGCCGGCGACGATTTCCGACGCGGAAGCCGAGCCTTCATTGACGAGAATGACGATCGGATACGCAGGCTCGGTGTCAGCGGTCTCGGCTTCGTACTGCTCCAGGAAATTGCTGTGCGCGCCGACGGTCGAGACGATCGTCCCTTGTGCGAGGAACACGTCGGACATCTCGATCGCTTGGTCCAACAGTCCGCCGGGATTATTGCGCATGTCGAGGATCAACCCGTCCAAGTCACCGGCGCCGCCGCGCGGGACCGCGGCCTCCGTCCGGGAGGCCTCCCGATTTGCGAGCCCGCGGGCCCGTTTGTGTAACTCCGTTAATTGGGTGCGCAGATCGGTCATTGTGTTTTCTTGGAAACTTTTCACTTTGACGTAACCGAGGCGCCGGCCGCGGTCGGCCAGTAGTGTGGATTGGACACTGTCGATCCGGATCACCGCGCGTTTCAACGCGACGGCGATGTTGGGTTGATTGTCGCGCTCCACGGTGACGGCAATCGTGGTGCCGACCGGCCCGCGTAATCGGTCCACCGCTTCGGTCAGTGTCATGTTGGCCGTGGAGTCTTCGCCGATTTGGATGATGCGATCTTGCGCCTTAATCCCGGCGCGAGCTGCCGGCGTTCCTTCAATTGGCGCGATGACGTTCAGTCGCCCGTCGCGAATCCCGATCACGATTCCAATCCCGCCAAAGTTCCCTTTCGTCCCGATCTTGAATTCGCGATATTCCTTGGGCCGAAGTAGGTTGGAGTGTGGATCGAGCGTCCGGAGCATCCCGTCGATCGCCAAATATTCCAACTCATCGCGTTCCGTGTCGCCGTGGTAGTTTAAATCGATGAACGCGAAGACTTCGCGCAGCGCTTCCCACAGGTCGCTGAGGTTCTGGACCTTGGAGACGCTGAACTTGCGCACCGCTTGGCCGATGGTCAGTGTCAGTTGGTCGTTGGCAAACTGGGCGAGGATCTCCGGGACGTCTTGTTGGACCTCTTTCAGCGCGCCGGTCAGCATGGCGCTCGCGGCGATCATGTCGGGCTGGACGTAGTTCTGGCGGACGAGTTTCAAGATGCGCGGCGTGAGGCGTGCCTCGGCCAATGACGGCGGGGCCTCGTCGGCGGCGCGCGCGTGGGGCGAAATGCCTAGGGTAATGAGGCTGATCCCGAGGGCGGAGAGAGCAAAAAAGCGACTATAATGCAGCATGTTGGCGGATCATAGCGAAACGCCCCGCGAGTGGCAAGAAATCTTCGGGGGATTTGTTCGTTTGAAGAACGTGTAATGCTGGGTGGTCTTAATACGTGGGGCCGGGGTCTGGGGCCGGTCGTCCCCCCGGGTACGCGGTCGACTCGCCATCGAGGCGAGTCGCCGCTCGCCCTCGCCGTTTTCGTCATTAGATTTCGCAAGGAGAAAACGGCTGCGAGAGCCCCGGAGGGACGACCGGCCCCGGACCCCGGCCGTGATGTAACGCACTCTGCTCGTACGGTCTGTGCTCTCTCTTGTGCATGACGGCGTTCGTGTGGCATCTGTTTGCACCGTAATGCCATCCCAGCCGGATGAGTGGATGGTTCTACATTGATGTGTGCGGGTTTCTTGTCGGTATGAGGTGAGCGCACATGAAAAAACCAGCACTCAGTGGAGCACTGCTGGATCTTCATACGGATATTCTGCCCTGTTTGCGGGTGCAGAATTGCGTGTATGGGCCGTTTGATTATCCCTTCCTGCAGGCACAGATTCAGGCCGCTCACGCCCGACGCGTGCTGGATGTTGGTACGGCCGATGGGTCGTTCTTGCGGGAGCTCGCGCGACAATTGTCGGAGGTGCTCTTTCATGGCATCGACGCCAATGGCGCTCTCGTACAGCACGGACGGCGACAGGCCGCTCGTGCCTCGGCAGGCAATATCACGATTACGGACGGATTCTTCGACCATCGATTTTCCACGACACGCTATGATCTTATCATGGCGCGCTTCGCCATCGAGCATGTGCCCGATGTGAAAAATTTTCTCGCTGCGGTGGCCGCGCGGCTGCGTTCTCGTGGACGTGTGGCCATAGTCGAATACTATGTCGAAATAGCAGGCATTGAAGATCCCACGTGGCGCGAGTTTCGAGCGCGAGAGTTGCGGCTCTATCGGAAGATTCACTCCCATCCGCAGTTGGCCTTTCAACTGCCCAGTCTCCTGGCGGATGTGGGGTTCACCAATGTGCAAACGAGTCTGCACGTCGTGTCGCCGTCCACGGTGGGGTGGAAACAATTTGCGGCACTGGTTGGCGTCTACACGTCCACCTATGCCACAATCGATCGTCGCCTGTGGTCGCCGCCATTCGTCAAAAAAATCCAAGCCTGGTTGCGATCCGGCCACCATGTTTCCTCGCGTCGCGAACCGTCGTTCCTTATTTCTCATACCGCCGCGCGGAAAAAATAGCAGAGAGCCGACGAAGCAATGGATGCATTGTGTGAGCGCGGAGTGCGGAGATGATGACCATTGTGTTGCTGCCGGGAATGGATGGTACGGGCGTGATGTTTGCGCCATTGGTTGCGGCGTTGGGGCCGGCGGTTCGAGTGCAGGTGGTGTCATATCCGACGACGGTGCCGCTGGATTACGCGGTGCTAGAAGTGCTCGTTCGTGCCGCCCTCCCCACGGACGGTCCCTATATCCTGCTTGGTGAATCTTTTTCGGGCCCCATTGCTGTGGCACTTGCGGCCACGGCGCCGCCGCAGCTCCGTGGTGTCATTTTGTGCTGCACATTTGTCCGCAACCCGCGACCACTCTGCGCCTTTTTGCGCGCGTTGATCAAAATCGTGCCATTTGCGCATGTGCCACGCTGTATTCTGGTTCATCTGCTGTTGGGAAAATATGTCACGCCCGCTCTTTGGGCGATGTTGGCGCAGGCGTTGGAAGCAGTTTCACCCGCAGTGCTTCGTGCGCGGCTCCAGGCCGTGCGGTCAGTTGATGTTGCGCTCCAACTGAAAGCCATCAAAGTGCCAGTGCTATTGTTGCGCGCTTTGCACGACCGTGTAGTGCCTCGTGCCGCATCACGGCTGATCTCGCTATGGTGTCCGCACGCGAAGTGCGTAGCCCTGGATGGGCCGCACTTGCTGCTGCAAGTTGCGCCGGTAGTCGCCGCGCGCGTTGTGTTGGAATTCGTGCGGGATGCGAGTGAAGAGCGGGATCCAGACGGAGTGAACAGTCATCTGAATAGTGGCCGTGCACGGTAGTTCGCCTCAGCGGCGGGGGCGGAGCAATCTGGTGATGGTGTCGTAGATTTCGCGTCGATGTCCGACTCCAATGACGACGACCGTAATGATCCGCTGTTGGACTTCGTAGACGATTCGCCAATCGCCGACGCGATAGGACCAGAGGCCCTGCAATGGCGTACGCAGCGGTTTGCCCAACGATGGTTGTGTGGCGATCCGTTGGAGGGCGTTAAAGATGCGCAGCCGAACCCCGCGATCCAGCTGTTCCACCGCGTGCTTGGCGGGTTCCTTGAAGAGGACCGTGTAGGTCACTTGAGCAGGCCTCGAAAGACGTCTTTCATGGGATAGGTCTTCTTCGAACGGCGACTGGCGCGAATTTGTCGCATCAGGTCGTCATCGGCGAGGACGGCCAATGTTTCGCGCAGCGCATCCCACTCTTCGGGGTTCACCAGAATCCCTGCCGATTTGCCGTTGCGAGTCAGTTGGTAAATCTCGAAGTCCTCGACTTCGTCCATGACTTCGCTCAAGCGCGCCTTGGCCTCACTGAGGGCAATCGTTTTCATGACTATTAAAGTAGTCTGAATATTGGTCTGTTGTCAAATGCGGATTCTGCGGGGACTCGCTATGCGGTGCTGCGGGGCGGAGCCTCCGTGTACCAATGGTTGACGTCTTCGTTCCTGCCTGCGGCGCAGAGACGAGCGCGGAGGCGGCGGCTGATGGGGTGTTTGGTGGGGGCGAGAGCGGGCGAGTAGGCATCGGGTCGGCTCTTTGCGACGGTGAGACGAAAACCGATCGGCGTTTCGTTAATTCGCACGTCCAGAATTTGTGGAAACAGAGGGAGCGGCTGGTCGCGTACTGCGGCTTCGTAGCGGTCGCGCGCGTTCGCAAAGGGGTGATGATAGAGCCAATACACCAGCGACTGGCGTGCTAACACGACCGCTCCGCCACCGATCAATGCCCCTGCCCCCGCTAAGACGATCGCCAGTCCGGTCAGCCCTGCAGTGAAGAGACCCACCGTGAGTCCCAGGGCCGCTCCGCCGATAGCGCCAATGGGAGTGATGCGACGATCGACGGCATATTCGATACTGCGGAACGCCACCTCTCCAGAAGGAAACGTGCGTGACAGGATGACCTGCAGGCTCGGTTCGAGGACGTCCCAGATGACGCGTGCAGCGGCGCGCGGTTTCGCTGCCAATTCGGGCGGGAGCGAGATCTCAATCGTCCGGGGGTCGCGCTGACCGAGTACGGCGATCGGAGCTTGGAGTGCTGCGAGGAGTTGTAGGCCGACTGTCGTGCGTTCCGCATGGGTCTGCTGTGCGGTGAGAGTGAGCAGGATTGGGGCGTTCACGGTGCGCCGCGCCTCTACTTTAGCTGACTCAAGGGCTGCTGCGTCGGCGTAGCGCCGATCCGCGTCTGGTCCCAACACGGCACGGACGAGTGCGGCTAACTCAGCACGGAGCGTTGCATCGTCCCAGTCGAGTAATGCCAGCATTGTTGCTCGGGTCCAGAGGTTCACGAGGTGAATGGTCTGCCAGGAACGCGGGATTGGGAGTTGCCCATCAAGGTGATCACTGAAGACCGCGATGCCTGGAGTCCCCTCCAGTTGCGTGGTCGGTGGAAGTCGATCTGGTTGCGGTGAAAAGACCTGCACTGCGTCTGGTGGGAGCCCGATGATTGCGGCCGCAGCGACTAAGCGGGGCTGAAGTTCGTCGATCCAATCTCGCCGTTCCACCAGTGCGGCAATGCGGTGTGGCCGCGTACGCTGGACGATCGCGTGCAGCAGGACATCGGCCCCACTGGGGCACACGACTTGCGTGGCGAAGTCAACGTGCTCCGCCAATGCCGGGGCGATGCGAAGCAGCGCTCGAGTGAAAATGTCGTACAACTCGCGTCCGGGGGCATACATGCTGGGGAAGCGAACATTGGTCTGGCTCACGCCTCCGGCCGCAGCGGCGCCGTCGGCGAACACGACGAGGCTTTCCGGGACTGCGATATTCCACAACGCCGTGGCTGGATCTTGGGGATGCGCAGCGTGGATGTCCGCCATCGAGAGTGGCGTGACGGCGCGTCCCGTCTCGGTGCCTAGAATGGCGGTGAGTGCTGCCAAATACGGTGGGGGCGTGGCCTTCGGATCGTAGACGAGTGTGATCGGGCGTCGCGGTGGGGTGGGTGATCGCAAGACATCGACCTCCCCGACGCCATCCACGCCGGCGAAGGCTCCAAACGGGAATCCGCTGTGTGCCTTGCTGAACGCTGCAAAGGGATGACTCGACTCCGTCGCAAATCGATCGGGACCAATGCCCGGCTCATGACCATGCACCTCGCGCGCAATGGCTCGTGCCACGCGCCGCGCGCCGAACCCATTTACGCTGATGCCGCCTCGACCTATCGTGCCCGCGCCCATCCACCCTCCAGGTGCATATATATAATGATGCGGCTAATCGAGTTATCCGACTTGTGTCAAGGGGCGGGGTACTGCGCCACAAAGCGCTGTAGATTGTCCCGTTTGAGTGCGGCGATAAATGCCCGCATGCGTCGCTCGCTGTGAGATATTCCCATAACCCGATCGATAATTCGTCGCAGGGCCGCGCTATGGGCGTTTCCCAAGTATGGCCATCGTGAAGCGTCAGACATGCCAGCTGCTTGAAGCATCAAACGGATATTGGTCGCGCGTTCTTTCATCCACTGCGGATCGTGCGCCGCATCGAGCTCCTCAGAGGATGTGCGGAACTCATCTGCGACTACGGCTGCGACGAGACCATGGTATGAAGTGAGCACCTTTCCCGCTGAACTGAAGAGCCACGGATCATCGGCCGTGCTGATCCCTGGCAGCCATTGCGGTGTGAACCGCGCGACGGCGTTAGGCGCTTGACCAAATGCGGGGGCAAAACGCCGCCACACGTGCGCCAGCACTTGTTGGGTCACGTCCCGATGTGCGGGTTCGACATACACGACGATGAGTTCGCGGCGCTGCAAATGACGGCGCAGCGCGGCGGCGGGCTGGATGGGATGCGGGCACTTGCAATCCAATTCCCCTCCGGAGGCTGCGGTATGCAGGATTAGCGTACGCCAAATTGCTGGGGCGAGGCGCGGATCGACATCGAGATAGAAGCGTGTGATGCCATCAATGGGGTGTGCCCAACGATTGCCGGAAACATTCGTCCGTCCGTACAGCCAGGTCTGGTGATCCGTCGTGTCTTCTTGTCGGATGAGCTGTAACTGTGGTTGCGGAAGACGCTGCTCCAGGGCCGGCGTGATACCCGACAATACCCGCTGATACTCCTGAATCGAGGCTGCGCAAATGGGGCGCCGCAGTCTGTCACTGCCCGTGATCCACGCATAGACAGCGCGTTCGTCCGGCAGTCGGTGGCGTTGCTGTTGAAACCGGCGGGCCCACTGGAAGCATGCACCAACATCGCGGATGAACGTGTGCATACTGGAGGTCGCATGGCGTCCGTGCCATGCGGCGCGGCCCAGGACGCTGCGCAACGTCTTGGCGAGTCCGCTCGTATCCCCGAGATCATAGAGCGGGCTATGATGAAAGAGATCGCGGGCAGAGAGGTGTGGCGCAGAGTCGCTGCCCGCGCGAGATTTACAGTGCGTCGCGCGCCGAGACGGACGCAGGTGCCGTGGTGGCCTGATGGGTCCCATGCGTCTATGGTATCGGTGAGAGACGGCGAAAGTTGCGTGCCGCGCTGACCTAAATCCGTCAGTAGTGAAATTGGCACGGGAAATCAAGCGGATGGACGCCATAAAAACGGGCATTTGGGGACCGCTGGCCGGGGACTGTGGTCAGGTGTGCGTCTACAACGCGGACCGCGTGCGGTTGGCAGGCGAGACGGCCCTCGTGCGGACGCACGAAGGCCGTGGCCGTGCGCGTGCGCCATGCCGAGAGCGGTTACAACGTGGCGAGACGCTGCCGGGCGTGCTGATAGATCGGGACCGCCGGATGGCCGCGCGCCAGTTGGAGCCCGGTGCGTCGGGCGTGCGTGATGACGCGGCCCGCGAGACCGAACAGCCGGAAGCGCAAGGTCTTGAGCCGGCAGTAGAACCACGTGGCCGGCAAGGCCAAGAGCTTCAGGCATTGCACGAGATTATGGGCGAGGCACGTGAGGCGCCACCACGCGGCATTCGCGCCGAACGTGCCGCAGGGAAACGTGTGGCCGGCATAATCGTGTTTGAGACGGGCAATGACGTGTTCGATCGTGCCACTGCGTTCGTGATGCCACCAGATCAGGCGTTCGGCCTGCCAGTTCATATTCGTACAGACCGCGTGGTAGCTGTAATCGCCCGTAAAAAGATCGGGCTGCGTCGCCGGCGTGCGGATGACGAGATAGCGGTAGCCCAGCATGCGCTGACGGATCTCGTGTTGCGCGAGGCCTGCCGTGCTGAACGCGAGTTCCGCGTACTCGACGCCGGTCGGCACCACGCCCTGCGCAGTGACCGTGCGGAGCGGCTGCCACGCGCTGTCTGGCAGCGCGTGCACGAAGCGCATCAAACCACGGGAGCAATCCGCGCTGATCGCAAACGGAATCTGGTGCGGCGTGCAGTAGTCCATGACGTCCCACTGATACCACGCCCCGTCGGAGCGCAAACAGAACGGCAGACCGGCCGGCAGATTGGCCACACACCGCTGCAGAAAGCGCAACGCGTCCGTATGCGCCGGGACATTGCCGTCGCGGAACTCCTCGGCAACAATGAGCTGCGTCTCCGCCCAGATCGCCTGGATCGGTTGATAGCCGGTGCCGCCTTTGTAGGTGCCGAGGCAGGATTGTTTCTCGGACCACGCCACCGTGGCATCCACATCGAGCGTGATCCACCGCGGGCGGCGGTGCGCCACCATCTGCTGGATCGTGTGCCGATGCACGGCATTGAGCGCCGCCAATGCCGGACCTTCGGGCGGAATCACGGCGGTGCCAGGCACGCGCGGCGTCGGGGTCGGTTCGTCAAACAAGTGCAAAAAACGGCGGATCGCGGCGGGCGACGGCAGTCCCGCCGGACTGTACAGCGCCCTGCTCGCATCGGCGGCGAGCCACTGGACATCGTCCATGCACGTGCCGCCCGCCACCTGCAACGCCACGAGCGCCTCGACGATCGTCGTCTCGGCCCAGCCGCGTTCTTTGAGCCGCAGCTGCTGCGCCACCACGCGGTCCAAGCCCAAGCGCCGATAGGTCTCGCTGATCAGCGGCAGCCCCGCGAACGCCGTCAGTTTGGGATCCCGCTTTTTTGCTTCCGTCAGGATGAACGGCAAGATAGTCTGCGCCATCAAAGACCCCTCTTTCTGTGTGGAACGCACTGCCGTTGTGCCACAGCACGACGCCAGCCGCCAGAAGAGGGTTCTTTTTTTTGCCTGTTGTTTGCCCGTGCGACACGCCACCGGCGACTCGCACCTCGTGGGTGCGACGCGAAGAAAAATTACCACTCAGAAATCCGCAACATCACTCACTGTCGGAAAACAAAGTGACGGATCAAGGCTGAGTTGAGTGCGCATGGTCATATGCGCATCATGCCGGTTTCGTTATGCACGAGGCACGAAACTCACCTAACCGCAGGAGGCTCGGATGCAATGCCGCAATCGCAGTGTCGTAGGGATGTTGCTACTGTTGGCCGCCTGCGGTGGGTCGGGCGGCGGCAGCGCGGTGTCCAGCGCCTCGCCGGAGGTGCAGCAAGCGATCGACAATGCCGAGAGTGTCGATAAGACCATCTATGTGGAGCTCAGCGCCGGCAGTGTCGAAGGGGTGCGTGAACGGATGGCGGAGGCCTTTCCGGAGGTCGCCACGTTAATGGCGGGCGGCGATTCGGGACGGGCGGCGATGCTCGAAGCGTTCACCGGGACGCCGGCCTATGTGGATGATGTCCGCCTCGCGATCTATGCCCATGCGCTGGAACAAATGGGCGACACGGCGAGTCTAGCTACGCTGCGCACTTTTCTCGACGAGAATATCTCCGGCGATCTGTATCTCGCGCCGCAATTCATCACGCATGCGATTCGGTCGCTGGCGGGAGAATCTACCACCACGCTGTTTTTCTCGCCCACGGATATGGCGGCGGCGGTGGGGAGTGCGAATCTGGCCGCGCGGACGGCGTCGGCCCGTGCGGTAACGGCGGCCAGCCTGAGCTGCGCGCGGGCCGTGGCCGTGCTCGATGCCCAGGGTAACGTCGCGACCTATCTGGATGATCACGGGGACCCGCAACGCGCGGTGTTGGTCGGCTATGAATTTACTGCGTCCCGTGTTTCCGATGAAGAAGCTGCGTTGCTGATCGAGCAGGTGACCACCGGCGGTGGCACCTACGTCACTGATAATACGGAATTCCGCGGCGTGCCGTCCGGACAATTCAATTGTGGCGGCTATGCCTTCCGCAGCCTCAATAACGACGATAAATGGCGCCTCGATCCTGCGCTGGCATTTGAGGTCCTCACGAAGACGGGGTCGCTCGTTGAAGTCAGCGAGTCCGAGGCGCGGGCCGGCGACAAGGTGTTTTATTTTACGTCGGCGGCGGCGACCCGGCCGGGGCATGTTGCTGAAGTAGACAGTGTCAGCGGTCTCATTTCACAGACGATCACCATTCGAAATGCCGACAACAATACAGGTCTCTGGGAGGCGCCGATTAATGCCGCGTATTTTTCTGGATCGTGGATTCCCGGCAGTTCGGCGCGCTATCCTGTGCGCAAGGTCTATCGCTGGGCCGGCGGCGTAGAGCCCGTCGTGGGCCACGATCCCTCCGCCACCGGCACCGATTACTGTGATCCCTTGAGCCAGGGATTATCCGCGAACGTCGCTATCATCGGCTACAGTGTGACCTTCACGCCGACTACGGTGACCGGTGCCAATAACGGCGAATACACCGGCGATGTCCATCTCACGGATGTCGTCGGTATCACTGCATATGAAGGATCGGGCTCCTCGATGGCGTTAGCGCTGATGCTGTTCGATCGATTGTCGATAGCCGGCGCCGGCGAGTACACGCTCAACACGACAGATAATGTCTTCGATCGGCATACCGGCTCCGCAGCGCTCTCCTTTACGAGTCCCTCGATTACGAATGCCGACGACGGTTCGTCCGTCGGCTTCGAATCGACCGGTGGTTCCGTGACGCTCACGTCCTGGGGCACCGCGATCGGCGATCAAATTATCGGGACCTATCTCGCGACGGTGTCCGGAACGCGCGTTACCGGCCTCGATGCGTGGGGGAGTCCGCAATCAGAAACGCTGACCGGTACGATCAGCGGCAGCTTCAATGTGGAAATTACGGCTGGCAATTAATTAGCGCCAATAGATATGCAATGGGCGGTCGGCGTTGCGGATCGTGATTTCGGTCCCTTCGGGCGCGGGATATTGGATGTGGGCGCCGTCGATGGAGATGGTGCCGTGCGGAGTGAGGGAGAGGAGGCGGAGTTGCTGGCGCGGGGACAGCACGTCGCCGCGAAGGCGATAGCTGCCGTTCGGATGATAGGGTTCGCGCACCAGATATTGAATGGCGTCGGATTCCAACGGGAGGGCGCGTCCGCCGGCGCCGAGCATGGCCGCAGTGGAGCCGGCCGCCGTCCCGACCCAGACGCCGGAGCTACGCTGCGTTTCGCGGTGGCGCCCGATGCACAAACGGTAATCGCTGATCGCGGCGGGGGAGCCGTGCGCGAAGAGGCATTCGTTGAGGATCAATTCCTCCAGCGGATGTTCGTTCATCGTGGCGCGGAGTCGGTGCAGCTGTTTCGGCTGTAAGGTCCGCTTCAAGATGCGCTGCAGATAACGATCGAGCGTAGTGCGGGTCGCTGCGCAGAAATGGCCGACACTGGTTTGTCCGAACGACTTGACGCCCAGGATCGGTTGAGTCGTTGCGAAGTGGGATGTGGCGAGCACGGTGCCGTCGCCGCCGACGGTGATGACTAAATCGACGTCGGCGATCGGGCCGAGTTGCTCCAGTGGGATGGCGCGAAACGGGAGGGAGCGGTGCTGCAATAATTGGTAGAGATGATCGAGCGTGCGCACGTGTTCCTGCGCCGCATGTGCCGGGATGCGCCGCGAGGCCCGCGGGGCCGGTTTGTAGACAATGAGGATGTTGCCGAAGGCCTTGGAAGCCACGGATCGGCGTGATAGCGGGTCTTTCGAGGGCTGAGAAGGGAAATATTTATGCGCATCGCCATCTTCGGCGGCTCGTTCAATCCGGTGCATCTGGGCCATCTGGCGATGGTGCGCTGGGTGTTGCGGCGTCGGCTCGTGGATCGTGTCATTGTCGTGCCGTGTTGGCGCCATCCCTTTGCTAAAGATCTCGCTCCGTTTGCGGCCCGCGTGACGATGTGTCGGTTGGCGTTGGCGCGCTTTCGCCGTGCCGAAGTCTCCACGCTGGAACAACGACTCGGGGGCGTGAGTTACATGGCGCGGACGGTCCGGGCGCTGCAACGGCGCTATCCTTCGGCGTGCTTCTCATTGCTCATCGGCGCCGATGTCGAACCAGAACTCCCGCGATGGCGCAATTGGCGCTGGCTGCAGCGTCATGTGGCGTTGATCAAACTCCCACGCGGCCCTCGGAGTCCGATCCCCAACGTCAGTGCAACGGCGATTCGTGCACGACTGGCTGCCGGGCAATCCGTGGCGGATGCGGTGCCGCGTGCGGCGCTGCGTTGGTTGCAGCAACATGCCGTATTTTAGCTGTGCACGCGTTCGATGCGGGCGCCGAGATTGCGGAGTTTTGCTTCGAAGTGTTCGTAGCCGCGGTCGAGGTGATACACGCGCTGGATTTCGGTGGTGCCGTCGGCGATCAGGCCGGCGAGCACCAGGCAGGCCGAGGCGCGCAGATCGGTGGCCATCACCGGTGCGGCGTGGAGCTGTTCGACGTGACGCACGATCGCCGTCGTTCCTTCCACCGTAATGTCGGCGCCGAGCCGCTTCAATTCCGCGACGTGCATGAACCGATTTTCAAATACCGTTTCTTCGATTCGGCTGCTGCCGCGTGCCGTGGTCATCGCGGCCATCCATTGGGCTTGGAGGTCGGTCGCAAATTCTGGAAACGGCGAGGTCGTGCAATCGACGCCGGTGAGTCGTGCTGACGCGGTGACGCGGAGCGCGCCCGGTTCTTCCGTGACCGTGGCGCCGGCGGCTTGGAGTTGCGTGATTAACGCGCCGACATGGGCGGGGATCGCGCCTTGGAGTCGCACGTCGCCGGCCGTCATTGCGGCGGCAATCATGAAGGTCCCGGTCTCGATCCGATCCGGGATGATGGTACACGTCGTGCCGTTTAATCGCGACACGCCGATGATCGTGATCCGCTCCGTGCCTGCGCCTTCGATCTGGGCCCCCATTTGGGTCAGGCACGCGGCGAGCGCCGGAATTTCCGGTTCGCGCGCCGCATGGTGCAAGACCGTGGTCCCCTCCGCCAACGTCGCGGCCATCATCAGATTTTCAGTGCCGGTGACCGTGACCTTGTCGAACGTGATCTCCGCGCCGCGCAACCGTTTCGCGCGCGCCACGATATATCCTTCGGCGATTTCAATGTTCGCGCCCATCGCGGTCAGCGCCTTCAAATGCAAGTCCAGCGGGCGTTCCCCGATCGCGCAGCCGCCGGGCAACGAGACACGGGCGAAGCCGCAGCGGGCCAACAATGGGCCGAGCACCAACGACGAGGCGCGCATTGTCTTCACGATTTCGTATGGCGCCGACGGCTCGGTCAGGTGTTCCGCTCGGATCCGGATGGTCTGACCATCCTGCCACGTAGTGCCGAGATGGGTGAGCAACCGCTCCATGGTGCGGATGTCGTGGACCGCAGGGAGTTGGTGCAACGTGACTTCGGCGTCGGTCAGTAACGCCGCGGCCATGAGTGGAAGCGCCGCGTTCTTTGCGCCACTGATCCGCACCTCGCCGTGTAATGGGACGCCGCCAGTGATTAAGAATTTGTCCATTATGCCTCCGCCGTAATGACCCGTTCTCGTCCGGTCAGATCGCGATGGATCTTTAGTGCAGTGTAGTGGCCGGTGGTTTCCATGCTACGCACAACGTGTGCGGCTTGGTCGTCTCCGACTTCCAGTGCGAGCACGCCTCCGGCTCGCAGCCAGCGCCACGCATCCTGGACGATTCGTCGCAGCAACGCAAGCCCGTCATTGCCGGATACGACAGCCGTTTGCGGTTCCCAGTCCCGCACTTCCGGCTGCAACGTCGGCCACACGGCCTCCGGGCAGTACGGCGGATTGCTGATGATCACGTCGTACGTGGCGGGGGAGGGTGGAAAGAGGTCGGCTTCGAACCACGCGATCCGTTCCTGTATCTCGTGCCGCGCGGCATTCTCGCGTGCCACGGTCAGTGCCGCCGCGGAGGTGTCGGTTGCGGTGATCCGTGCCGCTGGTCGCTCCAGCGCGAGCGTGATCGCAATGCATCCCGATCCGGTGCACAGGTCGAGCATCTGTAACGGCTGCTTGGCAACGGCCAGCGCGCGCTCCACCAATGTTTCTGTCTCCGGCCGCGGAATGAGGACATCCGGCGTCACGCGAAAATCGCGTCCGTAGAACGACTGTGTCCCGAGGATATATTGCAGCGGTTCCCGCCGCAGCCGCCGCGTTACGAACTGTTCGCATTGCCGCTGCTGTATGGACGTGAGTGGCTGACGCGCCTGCAGGGCCAAATCGACGCGCCGCCCCCCCAAACAATGCGCCAACAACCACTCCGCATCCACTTGCGGATCAGGCACGCCGGCGGCCGCCAGTCGGTCAGTGGTAGTGCGGAGGAGGGTCGAAGGGGTGACTGGTGACTGGTGGCTAGTGATTGGTGACTCGTGGTCCGCTCCCCAGCCACCAGCCACCAGCCACCAGTCACCCTTTGTCACGAGCCACCTCTCAACGCCTCCGCCTGAAAATAATCGCGGACACCATTCAGTAGCGGTGCCAGGCCACCTTCGAGGATGGTGTCCAGCTGATGCAGCGTCAACCCGGTGCGATGATCCGTGACGCGATTTTGTGGGAAGTTGTACGTCCGGATCTTTTCACTCCGGTCTCCCGTCTTCACTTGTTGGCGCCGCTCCGCCCGCATCGCCGCCTCTTGCGCCTGCTGTTGTTGCTCGAGCAACCGCGTGCGGAGCAGCTTGAGGGCGCGCGCCTTGTTCTTTAACTGCGAACGTTCCTCGCGACAGACCACAACCATGCCCGAAGGGATATGCGTGATGCGGACCGCCGAGTCAGTCGTGTTCACCCCTTGGCCGCCGGGCCCGGAGGCGCGGAACACGTCGACCCGCAGTTCCGATTCGTTGATTTGAACGTCGATATCTTCGGCCTCCGGCAACACCGCGACCGTGGCCGCGGAGGTGTGAATGCGTCCCGAGGCCTCGGTGTGGGGGACGCGTTGTACGCGGTGAACGCCGCTTTCATATTTCAGCGCGCTGTACGCCCCTTGGCCATGGAGCAGTGCGATCACTTCTTTAATACCACCGAGTCCGGTCGGGTTGGAGTCCATGACTTCAACTTGCCAACGGCGCTGTTCGGCGTAGCGACAATACATGCGAAACAGGTCCGCCGCGAATAGTGCGGCCTCTTCGCCGCCGGTCCCGGCGCGGATTTCCAACAGCACGTTGCGTTCGTCGTTCGGATCTTTCGGCAGCAGCAAGGTGCGCAACTCCTGCTCCAGCGCGCCGACCCGCGGTTCCAATTCCGCCTGTTCTTCTTGGATCAACGCCTGCAGTGCCGGATCCGACTCCGTCTGCGCCAATTCGCGATTCGCGGCCAACGCCGCAGCGGCCTGTTCGTACTGCTCGTAGGCCTCCATCGTGGCCTTGAGCCCCGCGTGTTCCTTGGCGCATTGTTGATACTGCCGCTGATCGGCCATGATCGCCGGATCGCTCAGCAACGTCCCCAGTTCCAGATAGCGCGCCCGCAATTTTTCCAGTTGTGTCAGCATATGAGGTATTCTGCGAAGCCCCCGACATAAAAAACCCACTGTGATTGCTCACAGTGGGTGTGGTTCCTACCACTATCAGTTGGGGAACTGAGGGGAACAATGGCAGGTCCACAAATGGTTTACGATGCAGCCGCCGCCTTTTCGAATTTTGCGTACTTCTTACGGAACTTGTCGATCTTGCCCGCAGTATCGACGAACTTTTGCTTCCCGGTAAAAAACGGATGGCAGTTCGAACAAATTTCGATCGCATAGCTTTGCGTCAGCGTGCTTTGGCTCTCGATCACGTGCCCACACGCGCAGCTGATCTTGATCTGGTGTAACTTGGGATGGATTTTCTCTTTCACGGTCCGGCTCCTTTATCGCTGTAAATTCGGGGTGGGGCCTAGCATGGGGTAGGGGCGGGGGCAAG
This sequence comes from Deltaproteobacteria bacterium, assembly GCA_016210045.1. Classification (NCBI taxonomy): domain Bacteria; kingdom Pseudomonadati; phylum Myxococcota; class Myxococcia; species Deltaproteobacteria bacterium. The sequence continues at coordinate 19,943 of JACQUX010000027.1, forward strand.
CGCTTACTTTTTGCTCAGGATCGAATTGAGCCACGCGACGCGGTCGTCGTCGCTGCTGAAAAGACCGGGGGTCTTGGCTTTGGTGTCGGCTAATGCTTGCAGGCCGGTCTTGGTCGTGCCCTGGGCAAAGCTGGCGTTGGCCGCGAATTCCGGGCCGCGCTTGTCCCCATTACGACTGAATATGCCAAGTAATTTAGATGACTTGCTCGCGGTCTGCTGCTGGGGTGCCGGGGCGGCCTGGCCTAACAACCGTTGCCGTTCGCCGAGACTCTGCCCCACCCGAGGTCCGCCCAAATTGCCGGGACCGGCGACAAATTGTGTCTGTCGGAACTGTGTCGAATGCTTTACGCTCATGGAGCCCCCAGCCAGTGAGAAACCGTGTTCATCGCCCTCGTCCCCTCGGAAAAGAGCAAAAGGTCTGCCAACCTGCTGCGACGCAAGCCGATGAAATGGCTTGGGATAATTTGCTCCGTCTGGCCGTGGGTGCGGTGCTGAGTCGCCAGGGAGGGGGGGAAGGGTGACTGGTGGCTAGTGGCTGGTGACTGGGCAAAGGGACTCACTTGGTCCGATCCCCAGTCACTAGCCACCAATCACCAGTCACTTCCCGACGTAACTTGTGGCACTCAATTTGCCGATACCGTACAATGAGGGCGCTTGAGGAAAGTCAAAATGCAAAAGGCAAAATGCAAAGTGCAAAATGATGTGGTCCGCAATTTTGCCTTTTGCATTTTGATTATTGCCTTTTGCATTCCCCTCGCCGCCTGTTCCCCCTCCGTGTCCGGCTTCGTCTACTACGATCAAGACCAAGATGGGCAAGTCGATGACGAGACCTTTGGCGTGCCCAATGCCCCGGTCGAACTCTATTTGATCGCGGCCGATACCGACTCCAATACTGGAAGCAGCAATACATCGACTGCGAAATCTGCCACGCCGCGTGCGGCGCTCGATGCCGAGTCGACGTTGCTCGGCAAGTCCGCGCAGCCGTCGACGGCCAAGGCGACGCCGACGGCTCCAGCCGCGGATCCGGCCGCGTCGTCGACTGAAACGCCGGACGATCCCAGCACTCCTCCCGCAGATCCGTACGCGGCGCCCAGTACACCTGCGGAACCGGAGACCCCCGCCGTGCCAAGCGAACCCACGCCCCCGGCAGCGGATGCGACTGCCACGCCGGCCCCGCGCGGCAAGTTTGTCGCCAGTATGCACACCGATAAGCGCGGAAGTTTTTCGTTCGGAGGGCTGGAGCCGGGCGAATACGAAGTGCGGATCGGGTCCGACTATGGTCCATTAAAAGAGGGATATCGAGTAACGACCGGTGGGGCGGCGATGCCGGTCAAGGCCGGATATCTCGGCGCGCATGTCGAAGTCGGGATGTATCGTCCGGGATTGAACTTGCTCACGAAGAATTGTCCCGACAAGATTGTGGCTGGGGAAAAACGACTCTGCGAAGTGATGTATCGCAACGACGCGCCGACGCCGCTGGATCATCCGATCATTACCGTGACGTTGCCGCAAGAAATCGATGTCGTGGCGCACGACAACGGCGTCTACATTGCGCAGACGCATCAAGTGCAATGGGTGTGGCCGAGCATTGCGCCGGGACAGATCGTCCCCGCTGGATTCGTGATCATTCCGCGGCCGCAGTCGGCGCGCGAAGTCGAGCTGCGCTTCGAATGGAAACTGCAGAGCCTGACCGATCCGCAAGAGACGTTAGTGACTGCGATTGAAACGAGCATTAGTGCCGAACCACGCTTGCAGTTGCAAGTCGCGGGACCGAAGTCGGCGTTGCCGGGCAAGTCGGTCCAATATGAAGTCGCGTATGTGAACCAAGGCGCGCTCCAATTGAACGACGCCGCATTGACCGTCACGCTCCCGGCCGAGATTACGCATGCCGCGACGACCGACGGCACATGGGCCGTGGAGAGCCATGAACTCCGTTGGTCGCTCGGGACCATTCCGCTCGGTGGGCAAGGGGCGCGTTATTTCACGATCGAGACGCCGGCCGTGGTGGCCAAAGAGACGAAGCTGATTTTCCGCGCCGGACTGAAGGCGAACGGCTTAGCGGATGGCGTCCAGACCAACGAATTCCTCACTGCGTTGCAGCCCAACATGGAAGTCTTGCTGACCGCGTCGCCGTCGCCGCAAGCCGTCGTGATCGACAAGACGGGGCACGAAGATCTGGTGACTTGGACGGTGACGGTGAAGCAGTCCGGAGAGAAGGAATTGAAAGGCGTGAAGCTGGTTGCGACGTTGGACCCGAACCTGAGTCTTCAAACGATCACGCACGACGGGTCGTTCGTCGGCGATGCGCAGCAAGTGGTGTGGGAACTGGGGAGCGTCGCGGGCGGCGGCGAAGTGACGGTGACCGTCAGCGCCGAACCGAGCGATGCCTTGACCGCGATGTTGAACACGCTGAAGATGTCCTTCGAACTCAGCGCCGACGCATTGGACCCGATCACGAAATCCGCCGATATCCAGGCCAAGTTCGAATCCAACTGACAACTACCGATTGACCTTGTCGGACCCATTCGCTATGCGCGCGGGCATGGCTCGAACGGTGCGTGCGGCGCGTGGGAGTACGCGGAGTTGTCGCGGTTGGGTGCAAGAGGCCGCGCTGCGGATGTTGATGAACAATCTCGATCCGGAGGTGGCGGAACGGCCGCAGGACCTCGTGGTGTATGGGGGGCGCGGCAAGGCGGCGCGCGATTGGGGCTGTTTCGATCGCATCGTGTCGTGTCTGCAACAACTCCGCGACGACGAAACGTTGTTGGTCCAGTCCGGCAAGCCGGTCGGGATCTGCGCCACACATCCGGATGCGCCGCGTGTCTTAATCGCCAACAGCAATTTAGTCGGGCATTGGGCCACGTGGGAACACTTTAATGCGCTAGAGCGTCAAGGCCTCATGATGTACGGCCAAATGACGGCCGGATCGTGGATCTATATCGGGACGCAGGGGATCGTCCAAGGCACCTATCAAACGTTTGCCGCAGCCGGCGAGCGACATTACGGCGGTAGTTGGGCCGGGCGGTGGGTCTTGTCGGCGGGCTTAGGCGGAATGGGCGGGGCCCAGCCGTTGGCGGCCACGATGGCCGGTGCGAGTTTCCTCGGCGTCGAGGTCGATCCGACCCGTCTCCAGCGGCGGCTCGAAACCGGTTACCTCGACGAGGTCGCGGATTCGTTGGACGATGCGTTGCGCGCGCTCGAGCGGGCGAACGCGACGCAGACGCCGCGTTCCATCGGCGTTTGCGGCAATGCCGCAGACCTCTTTCCTGAACTGGTTCGCCGGGGCGTGCGGCCGGACTTCGTGACCGACCAGACCTCGGCGCACGACTTGTTGCACGGCTATATTCCGAATCGAATGAGTCTGGCGGAAGCGCTCGCACTGCGCGCGGCGGATCCGGTGCGCTATGAACAGGAGGCGCTGCGCGCGGTGGCGGAACACGTTGCTGCGATGTTGGCGTTTCATCACGCCGGCGTGCCGACCGTCGATTACGGCAACAACATTCGGGCGCAAGCTGTGCTGGCCGGTGTGACCGACGCGTTTGCATTTCCGGGATTCGTGCCGGCGTATATCCGACCGCTGTTTTGCGAAGGTCTCGGACCGTTTCGTTTTGTCGCGTTGTCCGGAGATCCGGCCGAGATCGCGCTGATCGATCAGGAACTGTTGCGACTCTTCCCGGAAGATCGGATGTTGACGCGGTGGTTGGCGTTGGCCGGGCGACATATTCGTTTCCAAGGCCTGCCGGCGCGGATCTGTTGGCTTGGCTACGGCGCACGGGCCAAGGCCGGGCTGTTGTTCAATGAATTGGTGCGCACGGGGCGCGTGACGGCGCCGATCGTGATCGGGCGCGATCATCTCGACTGCGGCTCGGTCGCGTCGCCGTATCGCGAAACCGAAGCGATGCGCGACGGCAGCGACGCGGTGGCCGATTGGCCGATCCTGAACGCGTTAGTGAATGCGGTCAACGGTGCGAGTTGGGTGTCATTTCATCACGGCGGCGGCGTCGGGATCGGCTACAGTCTGCATGCGGGACAAGTGATCGTCGCGGACGGCACGGCCGAAGCCGCGCGGCGTATCGAACGAGTGCTCACTTCCGATCCCGCACTCGGCGTGATGCGCCACGTAGATGCCGGGTATGAAGATGCGGTGGTCGTGGCGGAAAAACGCAACGTGAAAATTCCAGGAGTCACATGCTGATTACAAATATTGGCCGTTTAGTCACGATGCTGTCCGGTCCAGGCCGCGAAGGACCGATTGGCGTGATTCTGAGGGCTGCAGTGGTGTTGCGCGGCGATCGGATCGAATGGGTCGGGCCGGAAGCGGAACTGCCGCGTGACGCGGAGCATCTGCGTTCCACGGCGATCGACGCGGGCGGACGGGCGGTGCTCCCCGGTCTGGTCGATTCGCATACCCATCTGATTTTCGCCGGATCACGTGCTACGGAATTCGTGCAACGGGCTCGCGGGGTATCGTATCAAGCGATCGCGGAGGCGGGCGGGGGAATTCTCTCCACGGTGGCAGCGACGCGCGCGGCGACCGAAGAACAACTCTTCGAGCTGGGACGCGCGCGCGTGGCCGAGGCGATGCGGCATGGCACGACAACGCTGGAGATCAAGAGCGGCTACGGGCTGGATCTTGCCACCGAATTGAAAATTCTGCGCGTCGTGCGCCAACTGCAAGTCGACACGCCAATTCAACTAGTGCCGACCTTCATGGGGGCGCACACGGTGCCGGCAGAATGGCGGACGGATCGCGCGCGCTATTTGGCGTTGCTCTGCGAAGAAATGTTGCCGGCCGTGGCGGAGGCGAAGTTGGCGGTTTTTTGCGACATCTTTGTCGAAGCGGGCGCATTCACGCCCGCCGAGGCGCGGACCATTGCCGCGGCTGCCGCGCGGGCGGGGCTCGGGCTGAAATTGCATGTCGATCAATTTCATGATGGGCACGGTGGTGCACTGGCTGCGGAACTCGGCGCTGTGAGTGCCGACCACTTGGAATACGTGAACGCCGAGGGGATGGCGGCGATGGCGCAGGCCGGAGTCGTGGCGGGCATTCTCCCCGGCGCAACTATTATTGCGAATCCCCACCAACACCCGCCGGTCGCGGCGTTGCGGGAGGCTGGAGTTCCGATGGCGATCGCGACTGATTTTAATCCCGGGACCTCGCCGACGCTCGATCTCCCACTGTGCGGGACGATCGCGGTGACGTTGCTCGGACTCGATCCCGATCTTGTATTGTTGGGGATGACGCGCGTCGGGGCCCAGGCCCTCAAACTGGCGGAGCACGTGGGGACGATCGAGCCGGGTCGCCGCGCCGATCTCCTGATCCTGCGCGGCGAGAGCGAATACGATCCGCTGTATCGGTTCGGCGCCGATCCGGTGCGGACGATGATTTGCGGTGGCGATGTGGTTGGGGAGTGAAAAGTGCGTATGTGCGTACGTTCGTAGGTGCGTACGTCTGAGGGGGAGCGCAGTGATTCCAGTGGATCCGCTGAGCTTTGTACCGGTCACGCGCGGAGACGATCCGCGGCTGGGAGAATCGGCGCGCTTTCTGGTCGACCGCCACGCGTGTCGACCGGGGGACGTCGTGCTGATCGGGGTGCCGGATGAGCGCGGCATTGTCGTGAATCACGGCCGGCCCGGGGCCAAGGCCGGCCCGCATGCGTTTCGCACTGCGTTCTATCGTCTCCCCGGCAGTTGGCCGTTGTGGGACGCCGGCGACGTGGAGTTAACCGCGTCGAATCGCACGATGCACGACCAATTGGCGACGCTCGTGGCCACGGTGGTGCGACAAGGGGCGTTGCCTATCGTGATCGGCGGCGGACACGACGCCACGTTCGGCGGGATGAAAGGTGTGGTCCAGGCCGTCGGCACGGCCGGTATCATGAATATTGATGCCCATCTCGATCTGCGGCCGGCGGAGCCGCACGGCGATGTCGGGTCGGGGAGCGCGTATCGGCGCTTGATTGAAGACGGCGTGTTGCGCGGTGAACAGCTCGTGGAATGGGGCTATCAACCGCATGCCGTCAGCCAGACGCATCTGCAATGGGCCAAGTTGCATGGCGTGCGACTCTGGAGTTATCCGGAAATTTGCGCCGACGATCCCGCTCGCTGCTTTGCGTCGCTGCTGACCGATCTCGCCGCACGTCATGGGCATGCGGCCGTGTCGCTCGACCTCGACGCGATCGTCTCCCCGGCCGCGCCCGGCGTCAGTGCGCCGGCGCCGTTCGGATTTGCTGCGGAAGCCATCTTGGCCTGTTTGCAACTGGCTGCGCAACAGCCGCAATGGTGTTATCTGGATGTGATGGAGCTGAGTCCTCCACATGACGAACAAGGTCGGACCGCGCGCCTCGCGGCCGTGTTGGTCTGGCATGTGCTGCGCGTCCGCGCGGAAGGGGTGGTGATCTAATGCGTCGTACACTCTGCTGGTCGCTCGTGCTTGGTCTCTCGATCGCGCCGTTAGAATTCAGCTGGGCCGAGGACTCCAAGCTCGAACGCGTCGAATCGAAGGTCAGTACTTCGTCGTCATCATCGTCGTCTTCGTCCTCGTCCTCCTCGAATACCCATACGCACTATCACGGCAGCTATGGTTGCGGCTCGTTTCTCGAATGCGTGTTGTGGCTCTTTCTGAATGATTTGTTCAGCGGCGTCGGCAGCGACGTCCCGATGGCCGAGCGCTACAGCATGCTCAAGCGCGAATATCATCCCGCGCTCCCGACAGCCCGCGTCGAGGGCGCCTATCACAAGGTGATCGGCGACGACGTGCAAGGGTATCACTTGAACGCGACGCTCGGATACCTTTCGGTCGGCGCCGATATCGACTGGGTGCATTATTTAGAGACGAGTCCGGCTACGCAGCTCAAAGTGATCAGTCCGCACTTTTTGTACCGCATGACGTTCGGCGGCATTGTCCAAGTGGATATTGCGCTCGGGGCGAAGATCCTGCGCGGTCGCCAGACCAACGCGGGTTTCGAGTTCGGACTGCCGATTTATCTCTTCCTCGGTAAACACTGCATCATCGATTTGAAGACGTATGCCTCGACGATCAATCAGGTGCGGATCGGCGATTTCAGCGGCGGCATATCGGGGAAGTGGAAATTGGGTGGGATCCGCGCCGGGTATCGCTTACTGAATGTCGGCGGCGAAAAGATGCACGGCCCGGAAGTCGGGATGTTTGTGCAATTTTAGAGAGCTGCTGATGAAAACACCGGCGTACATCGACGTACTCTCCGCGTATGAGCCGGGCAAGCCGATCTCGGTATTGCAGCGTGAGACGGGCGTTGCCGACATCGTAAAGTTGGCGTCGAACGAAAATCCGTTAGGCCCGTCACCGAAGGCCATGGCCGCGATGCAGCGCGCGTTGCCTGCATTGCATCGCTATCCTGACGACGGATTCGCCCTGAAGCAGGCATTGGCTGCGCATTACGGCGTACCGCCGGACGAGATTGTTCTTGGGAGTGGCTCGGACAGTCTGATGTTGGCGATCGTGCGCGCGTTCGTGAGCGAAGGCGGCGAGGTTGTGACGTCGCAGTGGTCATTTGCGCAATATTATTTGATGCCGCAGTCGCGGGGCGCCGTGGTGCGGGCCGCGCCGATGCACGACTATCGTTACGACTTGGCGGCCGTCGCCGCGCTCGTGACCGATCGGACGCAACTGATTTTTCTGGCGAACCCGAACAATCCAACCGGCACAATGTACACCCGTGCCGAGTGGGCGGCATTTTACGCGCGGATTCCGCCGCAGATCCCGATCGTTTGCGACGAGGCCTACGCCGAATTCGTGCAGGGCGATCCGGAGTGGCCCGATTCGTTGCGGGAGCGGCACGACAACGTCATTACGTTGCGCACGTTCTCGAAGGCGTATGGCCTGGCCGGACTGCGACTTGGATTTGCGATCGCCACGCCGGCAGTGGCGCACACGCTGCACAAAGTGAAACTCCCGTTCGAGCCGTCGGGGTTGGCGTTAGTCGCCGGCACTGCGGCACTCGAAGATCAAGCGTTTGTCCGCGAGTATGTGACATTAGTGCGCGAGGAGCGGGCGTGGGTGACGGCGCAGTTACAGCGTCTCGGGATCGCCGTCGTCCCCAGTGTCGCTAATTTTGTCTTGGTCCACTTTCCTACAGTCGCGGATGCCGCGCGGATCCATGGTGCATTGGAGGCGCGCGGCATCATCGTCCGCCCGCTCGCCGCCGCCGGCCTGCCGCAGGCGCTGCGGATCACGATCGGTCGCCCGGACGAAAATCGCCGCCTGATGGCGGCGCTGGAGGTAAGTTGATGGGACACGTCATATATAATGTTGCGCTGATCCTGGAGCCGAGCGTTGAACATGAATGGCGGGAATGGATGCTCGCCGTGCATATCCCGGAAGTCTTGCGGGTTCCGGGTTTTCTGGATGCCACGATGTATCGGCAAGAGGTCGTGGGGGTCCCAGCGGCGCGGCCGCAATACGTGAATAGTTACCGCGTGCAGTCTCGGGAGGCCCTGCAAGCCTATTGCGACGGCGCCGAGGCAAAACGCCTCCGTGCCGAGCATGAAGCGCGTTTCGGGGACCGCGTGACCGCGCTGCGGACCGTATGGAGTGTGGTGCAGACTTATTGTGGAATTGACAAATAGGTAGTGCCCCTTTATTGCGGGCAGCTCATGAGTCATGGGGCGGTAGCTCAGCTGGGAGAGCGCTAGCATGGCATGCTAGAGGCCGAGGGTTCGATCCCCTTCCGCTCCACCATTCGCTCGCGCGGGCAAAGCCCGACGCTCGCTAAAGTCAGGGGGGGAGCTACCGCGCTCCCCCCTGACCACCCCCCATCTGTGGGACGCGATCGCTACCGATGGAAGGGGATCGAAGCTCGCAGCTGCCCGGGTACCCGCGAAAGCGGGTGGGCAGCGAGGGCCGGGGCGGAGACATTCCGCCCGCCGGGCGGAATGATCGGAGCCGATCCCCTTCCGCTCCACATTACATTCGGGGGGCCTGCACGGCGAGTATGGTGACTACTCGTGCCATTACAATTAGGCTCGCCGTACAATGCCCCCCGAACCCCCGCGTGCCGGACAGGCTAAGCCTGTTCCGGCACTTTGATCCTCTGCCCACCCGCTCTAGGGACACTGACGATGTATCTGGCAGAATTTCTCACGGTAGTCGTAGTCCACTTATTGGCGGTGATGAGTCCGGGGCCGGATTTTGTGATGATCTGCCGCAATAGCGTGGTGCACTCGCGCCAGGCCGGGGTGTACTCCGCAGTCGGTTTAGGGCTGGGAATTGTGGTCCATGTCACGTATTCGTTGGTCGGCATTGGGTTCGTGATTGCGAAATCCCTGCTGCTGTTTACGTTGTTGAAGTACGTCGGGGCGGCGTATTTGATCTATCTTGGCTACCAATGTCTGCGCGCACCGCTGCTCCAACCGCATCCGCGCGATGGACACGCGCGAGGCGAACTGGGTCAATGGGCCGCGCTGCGGATGGGATTTTTGACCAACGTCCTCAATCCCAAGGCCACCTTGTTTTTCTTCGCGCTGTTCACGCTCGTGATCCATCCGCAGACGCCGAAGGGGATTCAAATACTGTATGGCCTGGAAATGTCCGTGATGACGTTTGTCTGGTTCGCGTTAGTGGCGACGTTGTTGTCCCATCAACGCATCCGCATGCGATTTACTTCGATACAGCATCAGTTGGAACGAGCATTCGGCGTCATCCTTGTGGCGTTGGCCGTGAAAGTGGCGTTGTCAGTGAGGCCGTAGAACCTATGTCGTACACCATTACGCCGCAGCCCTATCGACCGCTGGAAGACGCGTTGCCGGAGGTGGCGCCGTACGTGTTGCTCAAGACCGGCGTGGTCACGCCGCGCGACCGTTGGTCGATCCTCGGCTGGGACCCGTGGTGCTTCTGGATGCCGACTGCTGTCGCCGATCCGCTGCGCGAGCTGGACGCGCTCATTGCCCAAGTTCGCCGGGCCGTGCCACCCACCGACCCTGCACTCCCCATCCCGCTGTTGATGGGCGCCCTCAGCTACGACCTCGGCCGGACCATCGAATCGATTACGGCATCTGCCGACGATCCATGGAAGATGCCACAAGCGATTGCATACGCCTTTCGAAACTATCTGATCGCCGATGAACAGGAACGTCGGATGTGGAGCGTATCTGTCAACCCACGATCAATAGTTCAGAAGCCCTTGCCCCGCTCCGCGGGTGACGCCGGCGGAAGGCCTCCAGACTGGAGCCGCGGAGCGTCAGCAAGGCCGACACTTACGGACCTAGTAGCCGATAGTGAGCAGCGAAGTCTGGAGGGACCCGCCGGCGGCAGGACCCGCCAACTCGAAGCGCAAAGAGCAACGCAAGTGGACGGCGTCGTCATTTCCTCCAACTTCACGCGTCCTGCCTACCTCGCCGCGGTGGCACAAATCCGCGCAATGATCGCCGCCGGGGATTGCTATCAAGTCAACTTGTCCCAACAATGCACGCTGTCGACCGATCGCTCGGCCGCGACCATTTTCCGTGCGGCGCTCCAGGCCAATCCCGCGCCGATGATGGCGTTGATCGACACGGGCGCGTGGCAAATCATCTCGACGTCACCCGAGCGATTGTTGCAAAAAAACGGTGCGACGTTGCTGTCACGCCCGATCAAAGGGACGCGGCCACGCGGCATGGACGCTGTAGCGGATGACCGACTGCGCGCCGCGTTGGCTGCGAGTGCCAAGGATCACGCGGAGCTGGCGATGATCATCGACTTAGTGCGCAACGATTTAGGGCGCGTGGCAAAGGTCGGGAGTGTCGCCGTGCCGGAGCCGTGGGTGATCGAGACGTATGCGAACGTGCACCACCTCGTCGCAAGCGTGACGGCAGAAGCGCAGCCCACAGTCCCATGGAGCGCGCTGTTGCGGGCGGTGTTCCCCGGCGGGTCGATCACGGGATGCCCGAAAGTGCAGGCGATGCGGGTGATCGAACAGCTCGAAGGTGTGCGGCGCGGGTTTTATTGCGGCTCGGTCGGATACATCGACGTGCAGGGGAACGGCGATTGGAATATCGCCATCCGGACGATCACGCTGCAGAACGGCACGGCGGTATTGAATTTAGGCGGCGGAATCGTTTATGACTCCGACCCGGCGACGGAATACGACGAAACGTTACAGAAAGGCGCCACGCTGTTTGCCGCTCTCGGCCGACCGCCGGTGTCCACACAGGGGGACCGATGAATATCGAAACCACACCCGCATTTGTCCGTGCCGTCTATCAGCGACTCGAAACGCGCTTGGCCGCGATTCGCAAGCGCTTGGGGCGGCCGCTCACGTTGGCGGAAAAAATCCTGTATGGCCATTTGGCCGATCCGGAACGGCAAGAAATTGTCCCAAATCAATCGATGTTGGCGCTCCATCCCGATCGTGTGGCGATGCAAGACGCGACGGCGCAGATGGCGCTGCTCCAATTCACGTTGGCGGGCCAAGACGCGACGGCGGTGCCGACCACGGTGCACTGCGACCACCTGATCCGCGCCCAGAGCGGTGCGGGGCCGGATATGGCGATCGCCCTCAAAGAAAATGAAGAAGTGTATCGTTTCCTCGAGACCTGTTCGCAGCGTTACGGTATCGGTTTTTGGGGACCGGGCGCGGGAATCATTCACCAAGTCGTGTTGGAGCAGTATGCGTTTCCGGGCGGCATGATGATAGGGACCGATTCGCATACGCCGAATGCCGGCGGGCTTGGGATGCTCGCGGTCGGCGTGGGCGGCGCGGACGCGGTCGACGCGATGGTCGGGATGCCGTGGGAAGTCTTGTGTCCAAAGTTGATCGGGATCCGTCTGGTCGGCGAACTGAACGGGTGGGCGGCGCCGAAAGATGTCATCCTGAAAGTCTGCGAATTGCTCACGACCAAAGGCGGGACCAATCGGATCATCGAATATTTCGGACCGGGCGCGCATGCGATCAGTTGCACCGGCAAGGCGACGATCACGAATATGGGCGCGGAGCTGGGGGCGACGACCTCGATCTTTGCGTACGACGCGCGGATGCGGACGTATCTGCAAGCGACCGGACGGCAAGAACTCGCCGCATTGGCGGATGCGCACGCCGCACTCTTGGCCGCCGACGCTGCAGTGGAGCAACAGCCGGATCGCTACTTTGACGCCGTCTACGAAATTGATCTCGCGACGCTCGAACCGCATATCGCCGGACCGCATTCGCCCGATGCGGTGCGCCCGATCTCGCGGCTCAAGGCGGATCGGACGGAGCAACAATTGCCGGAGCGCTTCAAAGTCGCGCTGATCGGGAGTTGTACGAACTCATCGTATGAAGACTTGGAGCGCGCGGCCGACGTCGCGCGACAGGCCGCCGCAGCGGGACTCAAGGCCGCGATTCCGCTGATGGTCACCCCCGGTTCGGAACAAGTCTTTCAGACCATTCAGCGCGACGGCCAAATGCAAGCGCTGGAGGCGATCGGGGCCACGGTGTTGGCGAATGCGTGTGGGCCGTGCATCGGCCAGTGGCGGCGCGAGGACGTGGCCAAAGGCGAGACGAACGCCATTTTGACTTCATACAATCGCAATTTTCCGAAACGCAACGACGGCAGCGCCCAGACGTTGGCGTTTGTCGCGAGTCCGGAATTGGTCGTCGCGATGAGCATCAGCGGATCGATGGACTTCGATCCGGTGCGCGACACACTGCCGGGAGCGGCTGGAAAACCATTTCGGTTACGGCCGCCCGCGAAGGCGCCTGAAGTCCCGGCCGGCGGATTTGTCCGTTCACGAGCAGGATACATCGAGCCGAACGCGGAGCGGCAACGAGTCGAAGTGCAAGTGGCGCCCGGGAGCGATCGGTTGCAGCTGCTGACGCCGTTCCCCGCGTGGGATGGGAAGGACTTGGCGCGGCTGCCGGTGTTGTTGAAGGCGAAGGGGAAATGCACCACGGATCATATTTCGCAAGCCGGACCATGGCTTCGCTTCCGTGGGCATTTGGAACATATCAGCGACAACGCGTTCCTCGGCGCGATCAACGCGTTCAGCGGCGAGGCGGGGAAGGGGAAAAACCTGCTGACCGGAGCGACGCAGCCGTTTCCCGAGATCGCGAAGGCGTACAAGGCCGTCGGGGAACGGTGGATAGTGGTCGGCGATGAAAATTACGGCGAGGGGTCCAGTCGCGAACATGCCGCGATGTGCCCGCGTTTCTTAGGCGGCGCGGCCGTGATCGTGCGCAGCTTCGCGCGGATCCACGAGACCAATTTGAAGAAGCAGGGGATGTTGCCGTGCACGTTCGCGAATCCGGCGGATTATGACACCGTCCAGGAGAATGACCGCGCCAGCATCGTCGGGCTGACGGCATTTGCGCCCGGTTCGGCGCTGACGCTCGTGCTCCATCATGCCGACGGCACGGAGACGCGCTGTCCGCTCTGCCACAGTTTTACCGCCGACCAGATCGCGTGGTTCAAGGCTGGCAGTGCGCTGAATGTGTTGCGGGGGAGGTAAAGCACGCGGCATGAAAATGCATATTGCATGCACAATGCATGTGCCTGTATAGTCTTCCTATGCCACATATCCAAATCCGTGATGTTCCCGAGACCTTGCACCGCCGTTTGCGGGCGTTGGCAGAGGAAGAACAGCGCAGTCTAAGTCAACAAGCACTAGTGCTGCTGCGGCAAGGGCTCACACGCGTGCAGGGGGCTCTGGGCAGCCGCCAAGAACTTTTTGAACGCATTCGGCGGCGTCGGGTGCGGTGGGCGGGGCGTCGTCCCAATGTGACACGGCTGGTCCGCGAGGATCGCGAGCGATGAAACTGGTCCTCGATGCCAGTGCGGCGGTGACCTGTGTCCTGCGCACGTCGTCCGCCCGTCGGCTCGACGCCCTATTGGCCGAGGCCGACGCCCTGGTCGTGCCAGATCTGTTTGTCGCCGAGGTCACGAACGCGATCTGGAAGTGTCGGGTCTTCGGATCGTTGGATCCCGCGGTCTGCGAGGCGGCTCTGGACGATGTCTTGCAGTTGCCGACTGAGATCGTCCCCTCCGCCGGCCTGGCCATTGAAGTCTATCACGCCGCCCGCACTACCCGGTGCACGGCGTACGATCTTTTCTACGCCATCCTGGCCCGTCGCTTGAGTGTTCCGCTCCTAACGCTCGATCAAAAATTACGCCGCTACTGCAACTCCGCCGGGATCGAAATCGTTGCGTAGTGCCGTTGGTTTGTTGCACGTCTATTATTTTTTCAGCCCGCAATCCGAAAGTCGCGGAATTCGCCGGTTTCGACGGACCACGTTGGTTCGATCCGGTCGACGCGCGCGTTGGTGGGGCCGCGATAACACGCGGTCAGGAGTTTTTCGAGGGCCGCACGCTCGCCTTCCGCGCACACGGCGACGCTGCCATCCGCGCAATTCCGCACCCAACCGGTGAGCCCGAGTCGCCGCGCCTTGTCGCAGGTATGCGTACGATAGAAGACCCCTTGCACATGGCCGCTGATTTGGAGTTGCAGTCGAGGCACGGCAGGAACGTAGCCTCAGCCGTCCGGCAGTGCAAGAGCCACTTGCATTCTCCGCGCAACATGCGATGACCATCGCATGCGCGCGTATGTCTTGTATGAAAATGCCGACTGGATGCCACCGTTACGGCAGGCGTTAGAAGCGGAAGGAGTCCCGTTCGACGAATGGTTCATCGGGCCTGGGTTTGTCGACTTAGCGGGAGAGCCGCCGCCCGGGGTGTTCCTGAATCGGATGAGTCCGTCGTCGCATACGCGCGGACACGCGGAGAGCATTGCGCTGACAAAACAGATTCTGCACTGGCTGGAGGCATGTGGACGGCGCGTCATTAACGGCACGCGGGCCTTCGCACTGGAAGTGAGTAAAGTGGCGCAGTACACCGCGCTACAGCGCCACGGATTGCGCACTCCGCACACCGTCGCGGTGGCCGGCGGCGTGCCGGCGTTGCGCGCTGCGGTGCGCAACATCGATTGTCCGTTCATCACCAAACATAATTGCGGCGGGAAGGGGCTGGGCGTGCAGTTGTTTCGTTCGTACGAATCCTTCGACGAATATATTACGTCGCCCCGCTTTGTGGAGTCGCCGGACCAAATCACGTTGTTGCAAGAATATGTCGAGCCGCGCGAGCCGTTTATCACGCGTGTGGAACTGGTGGATGGCGCGTTCCAATACGCGATTCAAGTCGACACCAGCCGCGGATTTCAACTCTGTCCGGCCGAGGCGTGTTCGGTCGAAGAGGCCTTCTGTCCCGCCGGCGAGGCCGCTGCGGCGCCGGCCGACACGAGCGGCAATCGCCAAAATCTGTTCCGATTGCGTGAGGGATTCGATCACGCGATCATCGCGCAATACGCGCGCTTCGCGGCGGAGCAGGGGATCGATCTTGCCG
This sequence comes from Deltaproteobacteria bacterium, assembly GCA_016210045.1. Classification (NCBI taxonomy): domain Bacteria; kingdom Pseudomonadati; phylum Myxococcota; class Myxococcia; species Deltaproteobacteria bacterium. The sequence goes on from JACQUX010000027.1 coordinate 35,270, forward strand.
GATTCGAATTCATCGAGGCGCAGGACGGCGCGTGCATTACCTACGACATCAACGGTACCACCAACTACTCGCCCGCGGTGGAACAACAACATGGGTTGAGCGGCATGCGCGCGGTGGCGCAATTAGTGAAACGGGAGCTAGCGGATGCGATTACTCGGGCTGGATGTCAGTGAAAAACGGATCGGCGTGGCGATGACGGATCCGCTGGGATGGACGGTGCAACCGATCACGACGTTGCAGCGGCAGCGGTTGGAACTCGACTTGGAAACGATCGTCACCTATGTGCAGGATTACGGGATTCGGCAGATTGTCGTCGGATTGCCGTTGCGCGGCGTGGAAGGGATCGTCGGAGCGCAGGCGGAGAAGGTGCTGGCATTCTGCGAGGCGTTGCGCGGCTATTGCGTGGGGCGTGGCGTGCCGACGGCAGTGTTGCCGTGGGACGAGAGTTTGACCACGCGTGAGGCGCGCGCGTTATTGAAGGCCCAAGGGACGCGGCGAAAACGTCGCAAACAGGCGGAAGACCAACTGGCGGCCGTGCTGATCCTACAGAGCTATTTGGCCGCAGAGCAGGAAAAACTATGCGGATGCTCGGGCGACTGATCTTGCGCTGCTTCGTGCTCGGGATCGTGTTGGCGATCGCGGCCTTTGTGGGACTCGAATATTATTTGAGTCAACACTTTGTGCACTCCACGCGGATCGTGGCCATTCCCGGAGGCACCTCGTTGCGTGGTGTGGCGCGGGCGTTAACGCGGGAACGCGTGATCGATTTCCCCGGACTGTTCGTGCTGTACGGCCGACTGCAGGGCACTTCGCATCTGATGAAGGCCGGGGAATACGAATTTGCCGATGGTCTCACGGCGCGCCAAGTTTACGACAAGCTAGTGCGTGGCGATGTTCGCACCTACGAAGTTCGGATCCCGGAAGGATGGACGCTGCAACAGATCGCATCGTATGTGGCCGCGCAACCGTTCGCGACGAGTCCGAAGTTCGGCGACGAATTCATCGCCGCGTGCCGCGATCCGGCACGGATTGCGAAGCTGGGCATTGTCGCTCACTCGCTCGAAGGGTTTCTTTTTCCCAGCACCTATTACGTCCAGCGTCCGAAGAGTGCGGCCGAGCTGGTTGATCGGCTGACTGTCGAGTTCGAGCGCCAATTCGACGCAGGTCTGCGCGCGCAACTCGCGGCGCGTGGGCTGTCGCTGCTGCAACTGGTCACGCTCGCCTCGATCATCGAGCGGGAGACCGGCGCCGCGGTGGAGCGGCCGTTAGTGAGCGCGGTGTTTCATAATCGGCTGAAGGTCAATATGCCGCTCGCGAGCGATCCGACGGTAATTTACGGATTGCCGAAGTTTGAAGGGAACATCCGGCGCGCCGACTTGGAAAATCCGCATCCGTATAATACGTATATCCACGCCGGGCTCCCCCCCGGCCCGATCGCCAATCCCGGCCGCGCGGCGCTCGAAGCCGCGCTCAATCCGGCCGCGGTCGATTACCTCTTCTTCGTCTCCAAGAACGACGGGACTCACTTCTTCAGCACCAAATACGCCGACCACGCGGCCGCAGTGGACCGCTATCAGCGCCGTCGAGCGGCGCCGTCCGGGCCATAGTCAAAATGCGAATCGGCTTTCATTCTGAGAAAAAACTGAGGAGTGCTGATCGGCCATGTTGAAAGAATCGTAATCATCCTGTAGAGCCACACCGTTTGTTCGAGTGGCGCGATCATTGCTATAGGCAAGTGCAGTCTGGGAAAGGGGTCGCTATGCGCAGGACAATCGGATGGCTAACGGTGCTGGTGGGGTGGCTGTGGGCAGCGCCACTGCTTGCTGCTTCCTTTGCGCCGAAGACGAGCGCCGAATTCGTGGAGGCGATGGAGAGCGCAGTGAAAACTGCGGAAATGGATACCATCACGTTGACTGCCGGAGCGCTCTATCAACTGACGAAGACGGTGGATGTTTATAATGGTGAGATTGCGATTATAGGGAATGGGGCGACGATTGAGCGTCAGATTGGTTCATTGCCGTTTTCGATTTTTAGCGTTGATAAGTACGGGAAATTGGTTCTGAAAGATCTGACGGTGCGGTATGGGGGTACATATGGGATGCTAGCGGGGACTGCGTCAGGGATTTCAGGTGGAGCTGTAACTAGTGATGGATTTCTCCTGCTAGACCAAGTGACCATGACCAAGAACTCCGTGAGTGGGAGTGGAGGCGCAATTTTGAGCTATGGCGTTCTTCATATCACCGGGAGCCAATTCATTGCCAACACGGCAGGGCACAGTGCTGGTGCCATCTACGATACAAGTTGGAGAAACGACCTGTGGGGAGTCGATCTGTCCACGGACATTCAGACCACAGTGTTTCGAGACAATCAAGCCCTCTTCGGCGGAGCCTATTACACGACGAGTAAAATTCCGCGGCACATTACGCAGAGTGTCTTTGAGAATAATGCGGCCACCAGCGGCGGAGCGATGGAGTTGCAGCAGAGTTATGGGACGATCATTGATCGCTGCACATTTAAAGATAACCAGGCGAGTACTGCCGGGGGAGGCGCTATTTACACGGCGTTTTCCCTCCTCGATGTGCGTAATACCACTTTTTTTGGCAACAAGGCACCACAATACTATGGTGGAGGCATCGACGCGCAGGGCGGGCAGTTGCTCTGTACGAACTGCACAGTGGTCGGTAATAGTGCCGGAATTGCTGGTGGTGGAGTGAATGTTTCGAATCAGGGCACGCTCTTTATGAAGAACTCGATCCTGGCCCTGAACGTAGCGCCGCAGGGGCCGCAGTGCGATAGTTTCAAGGTCGTCGAGTCACAAGGCAACAATATCGTCACCGCCGCGGCGGGTTGCCAGGGATTCGGCCCTACCGAGGTCGTTCCGGACGCCGGAGTGAGTAATCAACCGACCACCGGTACCGGTGGGAGTTTCCTCCCCCTCTTGGCCAACAGTCCGGCGATTAATGCCGGCAATCCGTCGTACTGCAGTGCGGTAGATCAATTAGGGCGTCCGCGAGTTGGCAATTGCGATATCGGTGCGGCGGAGGCGGTGTGCGGCGATGCGGTGGCGCAAGCAGCGATCGGCGAGCAATGCGACGACGGAAACCAAAGTGACCTCGATGCATGCCTGCAGTCCTGTGCGCTCGCGAGTTGTGGCGATGGGCTTGTGCAGACCGGTGTGGAAGAATGCGACGACGGGAATCATACCGATGGCGATGGGTGTAGTGCCGCGTGTATCAAAGACGCAGTGAACGCGGTGTGTGGGAACGGCACTGTGGAAGGCGATGAGGCTTGCGACGACGGCAACGAGGATCAGACCGATACGTGTCTGAATACGTGTCATCCGGCCAGTTGCGGGGACGGCTTCGTTTGGGCCGGGCACGAGGGGTGCGATGCGGGCGCGGGGAATAGCAACACCGGGGCCTGTACGCTGCAATGTACGCCAGCCGCGTGTGGGGATGGGTTCATGTTGGCCGGTGTCGAGTTCTGCGATGACGGCAATACGACCAGCGGCGACGGATGCGACGCGAACTGCAAGGCGACTGGGTGTGGCAACGGGATCGTCACGGCCGGTGAAGTCTGCGACGACGGTAACAATGTGAATGGCGATGCTTGTCAGTCCACCTGTAAGTTCCCTGCCTGCGGGGACAATGTTCTCGATGAGGGCGAACAATGCGATGACGGCGATGCCGAAAACGGCGATGGCTGCGATGCTAACTGTACGCCGACGATGTGCGGCAACGGCGCGATCAGTGGGATCGAACAATGCGATGACGGCAATACGATTAGCGGAGATGGCTGCGACAGCAATTGTAGCACTTCGGCCTGCGGTAACGGGCTGGTGGCCGGGACCGAGGCCTGCGACGACGGCAATGCAGTCAATACCGATGCGTGTCTCCCGACCTGCCAAGCGGCCAAGTGCGGCGATAGTTTCGTGCAGACCGGTGTGGAACAGTGCGACGACGGGAACGCGAGCGATGGCGATGGCTGCAGCGCGCTCTGTCTGGTCGAGGCCCCGGCGGTGAGTTGCGGCAATGGGATCCCGCAAGGGGCCGAAGCCTGTGACGACGGGAATCAAGAGAACGGCGATGCGTGTCTGAATACCTGTTTCAATAATACTTGCGGCGATAGTTTCCTGTGGGTCGGTACCGAAGCCTGTGACGACGGCGCAGCGAACGGCGCGACGGCGGCGTGTCTCCCGACCTGCATTCAGGCCACGTGCGGCGACGGCGCGGTTTGGCAGGGACACGAACAGTGCGACGACGCGAACGCAGTCAACACCGACGCGTGCCCGGTGAACTGCCAGACGGCATTCTGCGGCGACGGATTTGTCCTGGTCGGCACGGAAGTCTGTGACGATGGGAACGCGAATAACTACGATGCCTGCTTGAATACTTGCCAAACGGCGAAATGCGGCGACCACGTGGTGCAGATCGGCGTCGAGCAATGCGACGACGGGAACGTGCAGAGCGGCGACGGCTGCAGCGCCACGTGCATGGCCGAGACTCCGGCGGTGTGCGGCAATGGGAACGCGGAGGCCGGCGAGGCGTGCGACGACGGCAACGAGGCCAATACCGATGCGTGCCTGAAGAGTTGTGTGGCAGCGACGTGCGGTGATGGTTTCGTGCAAGCAGGCAAGGAAGTCTGCGACGACGCCAATCTGGCCGATGACGATGCCTGCTTGGCGACGTGTCTACTCGCGGTTTGCGGCGACGGCAAACTCCACCAAGGCGTGGAGCAGTGTGACGACGGCAATACAACCAGCGGCGACGGTTGTAGCGGCGTGTGTGTGACGGAAACTCCGCTCGCGGTCTGCGGCAATGCGAAATTGGAGGCGGGGGAGGGCTGCGACGACGGCAATGACAGCAATACGGATGGGTGTTTGAAAGATTGCCATGTCGCCGCGTGCGGCGATGGGTTCGAACAGAGCGGTGTCGAGGATTGTGACGACAATAATGCGCTGAGCGGCGATGGCTGCGCGGCGAACTGCAAGATCGAAAAGCAGTTGCCGCCCGTGCCGCCACCACCACCACCGCCTCCACCGGCACCTACGCCGACGCCAACTCCAATTGCGCCGGCGCCAGTGGCGCCGACTCCGGAGTCTGCGCCGACGTCTCCGGCAGCAGCGGCGACCCCGGCCACGACGTCGGAACCGGCATCTGCGACGACACCGGAGTCGACACCAGCGACCACTCCGGCGTCGACACCGGCCGTGCCGGAGACGGAGACGGAGACCGAGACGCCCACCACCCCGTCACCCGCGGAAGAGAGTCCCGCGGCCGGTGACGGAGCCTCCGGTGGCGGTTGCAGTTTGATGCTGGATGCCGGGCGATAGCCGTCAGTCGGATGCGAGGTCCTATGCAGTGAGGCTGACGGTCCCGTGCGTCATGGTGCCGATTGGTTTGTGCGCTGCAGATATGCCAGCACTTCTTTGGTCACCAGATCAAAGTCACACAGATGATTGGTGTAGACGTTATACACCTCGACGACGTCGATCTTTTCGTACAGATGCACGATCAAATTGCGGAAGGCCGCCATTTTTTTCATCAGCTCGGCGGTTGTTGTGGATAGGACCGCGGATTCCGCCAAGACGGCAAACGTGTCGCGCGTATCGTTGGGAAGGCGCAGATTGTCGTCGGCAATGATATGTTTTCCGATATCAAGGCAGATCTCGACCATCTCTTGCAATACCTTCTCCACCGCTTTTTCCATATAGGGTTTCGTCTGCAGGTCACTGAGTGACGTGATGCCGTAACCCTGCAGTTCTCGCTTCCGATCCTGCAACAAGGCAATCTTCCGCTGAATGAGCGTTGTATCAACCATGAGGTGTGACTCCGAGTCGCTGTTCGAGGCGCCGAATGAAAAATTGCTGGAGCGGTAAATAATCGAAGTAACGGGTCAAGGTAGTGACCACAAAGTTGCGCGCGGTCGTCGCGTCGCCATAGACGCGACGACCGTGTTTCAGGACTTGAAAGGCGAAGATCGGACTGGCGTCGTTCAAGATGCGGACATCGATCGCGATGGGAACGTGAGCGCGGACCACCGTGCCCACAGTAGTGATCAGGGCGAGGCGCTGTTCGGGGTCCAGGCGAGCGCGGCAGAGGAGCGCCAGATCGAGGTCTCCGTGCGGTCCGTCCGGATGCTTGATCGTAGAGCCGTGTTGATAGGCGAGGACGACATCCGGGCACGATTGAAACGTCTGCGCCCATTGCTCCGGGGTGATGGAGACAGCGATCGGCAGCGGCAGTGTCATAACCCCGGCGACTTGACGAGATTGCCGGCGTTGTCGCGGATGATCGCGCGAACGTGCGGGACGCGGTTGGCCAACGCCAGGCCGGCGTCGGGACCGAGTTGATAAATTGCGGTGGCTAACGCCTGGGCCGTGGCCGCGTCTTTCGCGATCACGGTGGCGCTACGGCACTTGGTCTGCGCGGGTTTGTCGCCGGCCCGTTCGTTCGGTTTCGGTGTCTTTGCGCCGACCGTGACGGTCGCCGTCGAGGCGTTGGAGAAGCTGATCGCCATTCCGCGGCCGGCATAGCGGCCGCTCATGTCGGCGATGACCGTGCGCCACGGGCCGACTAAATCGTTCCCGATGCTGCGCGTGACGTTGCCGACTGAGACCATTGCGTTGTCGATGTTCGCCTTCCAGAGATACGCAACCAACCGATCGGCGAGGAAGCCTTCCACGACCGACGAGACATCGAGCCGCAAATTGGGATTGGCGAATTGGACGGTGTTGGCGCCGCTGCTGAGTTTGATCGCGTCCGAGTTGCCGGTGCCGGTGCTGGCGATATCGAATGCGCCGCCGCTCTGTTGGTGGGCCTTTTTGGCGACTTCGAGCAACGCAATCGTGTCGTCGCTGACCTTCACTGGTTCGCTGCCGGCACGCGCATTGACGCGCGAGATCTCGCTGTTCGGGTCTTGCGCATAGAATTTCTCCGCGACGTTGCGCAATTCGCCGAACGCGACGCTGAAGACTTTGTCGATTTCCTTCTGATGTTTGTGGAGGGCCAACACTGTGGCGCTGACTTTAATGCCGCCCGCGAGGGTGGCGTCTTGGGTGAAGTTGCGGACTTGGTCGGACTGAAAGTGATCGACGCCGCCATCCGCCCCTTCGGCGTGGACGGCGATCGGGAGGAGGCTGAGTGCCGAGAGAGTTGCCAGGATTGCGAATGAACGACGCATAAGTCACCTCGTGGCTTGAAATGCATTTAGGTCGGCCGGCCCAGTTCCCGGGCCGGCACTTCGTCATCATCGGTCCGCCTCCGGCGGACTATACTACTTTGTAGGTCGCAGAACTTAACATGGCATCTATCGATTGCCTAGGGGGAAAATGGAAAAACGCTTGTTTATCCCTCAGCGCGACGCCGGATACGCGGGCTGGGGAGCACGGCGCGCAAGTAGTGGCCGGTGTACGACGTGGGGTGCGCGGCGATCTGTTCCGGGGGACCGGCGGCGACAATATACCCGCCGGCGTCGCCACCTTCCGGGCCGAGGTCGATGACGTGATCGGCGGATTTAATCACGTCGAGGTTATGTTCGATGATCACGACCGTGTTGCCGGCGTCGAGCAGGCGATTCAGCACGTCGAGCAAGCGCGCGACGTCGGCGAAGTGGAGCCCGGTGGTCGGTTCGTCCAGCAAGTAGATGGTCCGGCCGGTCCCGCGTTTCGAGAGTTCGCGGGCCAACTTGATCCGCTGCGCCTCGCCGCCGGAGAGCGTGGTCGCCGATTGCCCGAGCTCGATATAGCCGAGGCCCACATCGACCAACGTCTGCAACTTTTGCCGGATCAGCGGGATGGTGCTGAAGAATTCGTAGGCTTGGTCGATGGTGCAACTGAGCACGTCGGCGATGCTCTTGCCTTTATACAGGATCTCTAACGTTTCTCGATTAAAGCGCTTCCCATTGCACGCCTCGCAGCGGACGTAGACATCGGGGAGAAATTGCATCTCGATGCGGAGGATCCCGTCGCCTTCGCAGGCCTCGCACCGGCCGCCTTTCACATTAAAGGAGAAGCGGCCCGCTTTGTAGCCGCGCGCCTTGGCCCCAGGGAGTTCGGCGAAGAGGTCGCGGATATGGGTGAACGCGCCGGTGTAGGTGGCGGGATTGGAGCGCGGCGTTCGGCCGATCGGCGCTTGGTCGATGTTGATCACTTTATCGAGATACTCCGCCCCGTCGATGGCGTCGTGGGTGCCGGCGGTGACCGGCGTGCGGTATAGGCGCTGGCATAGTCCTAAATAGAGTGTGTCGTGGAGTAGCGAACTTTTCCCGGAGCCGGAGACGCCGGTAATGCAGGTCATCATCCCGAGCGGGATGGCAACATCGAGCTGCTTCAAGTTGTGCGTCGCGGCGCCGCGGATGACTAACTGTCGGCCGGTCGGGATGCGCCGTGCCCCGGGGACGGGGATCGCGCGCGCGCCGCTCAAGTACAGGCCGGTCAGTGAATCTGGATGGGCGACAATTTCCGCTGGTGTCCCGGTTGCGACGATGCGTCCGCCGTGTCGGCCGGCGCCGGGGCCCATATCGATCACATGATCCGCAGCCAGGATGGTGTCGGCGTCGTGTTCCACGACGAGCACGGTGTTGCCGAGGTCGCGCAAGTGTTTCAAGGTTTCCAACAGCCGGCGATTATCGCGTTGGTGCAGTCCGATGCTCGGTTCATCGAGTACATAGAGGACGCCTGTCAGTGCCGATCCGATCTGCGTGGCGAGTCGGATCCGTTGCGCCTCGCCGCCGGAGAGGGTCGCGGCGGAGCGCTCCAGCGTCAAGTAGTTCAGGCCGACGTGTTGCAAAAAGCGGAGCCGCTCGCGCACTTCTTTTAAAACGCGTTCGGCGATCGCTAACGCCCGCGGCGGCAGTTGCCAGGCGGCGATGGTCGTGGCGAGCGCGTCGATGGAACGGCTTGTGAGTTCATGAATGGCCGCTCCCTCGACTTTCACGGCGAGGCTTTCGGTGCGCAGTCGTGCCCCGTGACAGGTGGGACAGGCGCGCAGCGTCATGAAGGCCTCGATCTCTTCCCGAATCCAACGCGACTCCGTCTCTTCGTAGCGTCGTTCCAAATGCGGGATCACGCCGCGGAACGGATTGGTGTAGGTCTCGCGCCGTCCATGCCGTTCGATGACGAACGGGATTTCTTCCTCGCCGGACCCGTGCAGCAGCATCTGTCGTATGTGTTCCGGGAGTTTGCGCCATGGCGTGCGGAGATCGAATTGGTAGTGGCGGGCGAGATTGTCGAACACTTGCAAGTAATACGTCGACGTCGCGGAGCGCCACGGCGCGACCGCGCCTTCGCGCAAGCTGAGCTCCGGATTCGGCACGATCGCCTCCGGAGCGAAATGCATCTTGGTGCCGAGGCCGGAACACGCGGGACAGGCCCCGATCGGACTATTAAAGGAGAAGAGTTGCGGTGTGAGTTCCGGATAGCTAATTCCGCATTCGATACAGGCCGCCTTCGCGCTGAGCAGCAGGCTTTCGGTCCCCGCTTCCACGCGCGCGACGCCGTCGCCGTGGCGGAGCGCCGTTTCCAACGAATCGGGGAGCCGATTGCCGATGTCGGGTCGCAACACCAATCGATCCACGATCAACTCGATGGTGTGCGGACGTTTCTTGTCGAGCGTGATCGCTTCGCCCAAGTCTCGCGCAGTGCCGTCGATCAGGGCGCGCGCAAAACCCGCCTTGCGCAAACTCGCCAACTCCTTCGCGAACGTCCCTTTGCGGTTGCGCGCGATCGGCGCGAAGATCGTGAACTTCGTCTGGGTGGGGAACGCCATTAATTGATCCACCATCTGGGTGACCGTTTGCGATTCGATCGGTCGCCGGCATTGATGACAATGCGGCACGCCGATGCGGGCGTAGAGCAATCGCAAATAGTCGTAGATCTCCGTGATCGTACCGACCGTGGAGCGTGGATTGTGGCTGGTTGTTTTTTGATCGATCGCAATCGCCGGCGAGAGACCATCGATCGATTCGACGTCCGGTTTTTCCATCTGTCCCAGGAATTGTCGCGCGTACGCGGACAGCGATTCGACGTAACGGCGTTGGCCTTCGGCGTAGATGGTGTCGAACGCGAGCGTCGATTTGCCGGAGCCGGAGAGGCCGGTGATGACGACGAAGCGATTGCGCGGGATGTCGACGTCGATCCCTTGCAGATTGTGCGTCCGCGCGCCGCGGACGGAAAGGAGTTGCGGTTCCATCGTGAAGCTTGGCTAGTTGCCTGATGGCGGACAGCATGTCAACTTCCGGGAATCGCCGGATTTTCGGGGGCGGCAGGGCTGGGCGGGGCACGCGGTGAAAAAATTCATTGGCAATTATTGGGGGCTATGTTACGCGCCCGCACCGAAAGGAGGTGAAAACCAAATGAACAAGATCAGCACAATCGTAGCAGTGGCAGTCGTCGGCTTCGCAATGAACGCGATGGCGACGAGCACGACCACGACCACGACTCCGGCAGCGACGACGCCGCATACCACGGCGACGGCGCCTGCGACCACGACGACACCGGCCGCAAAGCCGGCGACGACGACGGCCCCAGCCGCCACGACCACGACGGCCAGTGCCGTGCAGATGATCTCGGGCGAAATCACGAGCATCACCCCGACGAACTGCAAGATTAAGGACACGGCCGGCAAGGAGCTGACCTTCAACGTCCCCGAAACCATGAAGACTAAGGCGACGGCGTGGAAGGTAGGCGACAAGGTCACAGCGCAGTATGACACCAAGACTTTCAACTTGGTCGATGTTGCGAAGCAGTAAGACCGATTTGTTGGATGAATATCAAGAGGCCTGGGAGGCGACTCCCGGGCCTCTTTGTTTGTTGGCAACTTCTATTGACGTGCCGCCGATAGATAAGAAGACATGAGCAAGATGGGTTCCATCGGGAGTGTGTCGCAGGGCGTTGGGCGCGTGGTCGAGGTGGATGTGCGGGCAGCGGTGCGACGGCGACTCCGTGGCGGGACAGAACGGCGTGGGCCGCAGATCGTGCCGTTGGCCGTGCATGCGGCGGCGAGTGCGGCGCGTGTAGGCGGCGGCCTCTGGACTCCGGCGTCAGCGAGTGCAGTGAAGTCGGACCGGACGCAACCAACCGGCTGGCGTTTACCGCTTGCGCTCGAGTTTTGTGGTTTGCCGCCCGAAATGGCCGAGCGCATCGTTTGGGCGTTGGCGCCGTATGTCGCGTGGGAGGCCGATCCGCGGCGTTTAGGTCAATCGGTCTCGGCGACGTTGCGGCTCTCGGGGATGGCGATCCCGGTGTTGCAGGAACGTGGACTCTCGGATGCCGCCGTGCGGGTTACATTGCAACACGCCCGGCATTTTTTTGCCGTGCGCCGTTTGATCGTGGGTCGTTCCGAGCAGCTGGGAGCGCGTCCGTTTGGTGCCGAGCTCAAACTGCGGCATCTGTCCATACAATATCGCGTGCCGATTCCGAAACCATTGCGGACTCGCGTGCTGGAGGCCGTGATCCGGCTCGATGGGGCCCTTCCAGCGGACTGGCAAGGCACGTTGACGCCGCGCCATGGGGTCGTCCAACGGGTCTTTCCGACGGCGGAGCCGTGGCTGGTTGATTGTGCCATCCATTTACTCAACCACGCCCGTACTGCGCCCGATGACGTCCGCGTCGTGTTGCGGATGGCGCGGCTGCTGCAAGGCGTGGCCACACGCGATGCCGAGGCGCACGGATTTACGCAAGGCGATGTCGAACTGCTCGAGCTCGGGAAATTGCGCCGCATCCCCGACGCCAATAGCGTCGCCGCGAAGTATGGGCTCAGCGTGGAGCGTTTCGGGCGCACGTATTCCGCCACGCACTTTCCTCAAGTGGAGTGGAACAGATTGCGCGTGTTGCGGCCGTGCGTGTTGGACCCCGCCGATCTTCCGAAGGTGATGGCGTTCATGCAACGCTCGCCGACGTTAGGCGAATACTTGATGGCATGGCGCAAACAGCGGGGCGAGACGATGGAGGCCGCCGGCGCGCGGATCGGGCGGACTCCCTCCGCGTATGACCGTCTCGAGGCCAACGGCGCGCCACCCGAATGGCCGACGTTGGCCACGCTCTTGCCCCGTGCCGTGCATGACGACGTCCGCCGATTGTGCATGGCCACGTGGTATCCCGAGCTGCTCGATCCTGAACGCGGCTATCCGCACTTCATCTACGAGCGCTTAGAGCGGGAACCGCTGTATATCTGGCGCCGCGAGAGCGATCCGGTCGGGCGGATTCGGGCCTATGCGCGCGATCCGGGAAGTCCGGGTGAGCAGTATTACTTCGCGCGACTGCGCCGTGGCCTCTCCGGGACCGAGGTCTTTCAGCAAACCGGCCGCCAAGTCGGGCCGCAGCTGTTGCCGTTGATCGAACGGAATATCGTGCGCCCGACGCCGGAGGAACATGCGGCACTCTGTGCGTTATTGCAGCTCGATGCGGCCACGATCGGCGCACAGCTCGCCGCACGCAGCTATCCGCCGATGTCGCGCGGGATCGCATTGGATCTGGTGCGCGCCGACGGTTCGATGGATATCGCACGCCTCCGTTTCCGGCCCACGTTGCGGACGTTTCGAGCGCTGGCCACGGTGCTGAATGTGCCCCGTGGCCGCTTGGCGCGACAGATCAACGCGCGCTTCACGCCGGAATTCCAGCCCCGCGACTTTCCATCGTTTCAAGGCGTCTCGATTCCGTTCACGTCCGACGACCTGGATAAGCTCCGCGCGTTCCACGCGTTGGGGCATCAAACGGTTGCGGAAATGATGCTGTTCGCGCGACTGCGCCCCAAACGGTGCTGGGCCGCTCGCCGCGCCGCCGCCAAGTTGGGGATGACGTATGACCGTTATTGTTGTTTGGAATCCCGCAGCGCCGTTCCCACCCCCGCGGAACTGACCCTCGTCGCCGTTGTCTTCGAGTACGACATCACACAACTCCGCGCCGTGCTTGCCGCGGAAGCCCATTAAATGCGCCAGCGGGCGTCTCGACTATTACTGCCTAGTCACTGCGGGAGAGATACTGGGCCGGGGTTAGCGCGGGGATGGCGAGTTTGTCGGCGAAGTGGCGGGCATTCCAACTAATGAAGGCGGCCAGGTGGTCGGCAAAGCGTTGGACGGCTGAGGCGATCTGGGCATCGCCGAGACTCTGCTTCTTCAACATCTGCTGGAAGATGGCCGGGATGTCGTATTGGAGCTGACCGGTCGCATCGGCAGGGAACAAAATCTTGACCCCGTACCGTTTCGGAAAGTTGGCGTAGAGGCCGAGCAGTTCTTGTTCCGTGAGATTGAATGAGAGAATGCCGCAGACCTCCAGCACATTAAAGATGGAGGTAGCGCCGGGGATTGCTTTGCGGCGCAGCCGATCGATCAGGCGTTGATTGTCGGCAGCGTGAGTATCCCGAGGGTAGCGCAGATCGCGGACAAAGATGTCGGAATCGAGGAAGACGCGTTTCATAAGCCCCGCCGGCGTGCAGCGCGCACTTCCTCTTCGGGTAACGGGGCGTCAGGGCTTGCGCGACATTTGCGATAAATTTCGGCCCAGTCGATTGCGATGCGCGGCTGTTTGCCGCGACGCAGGGCCTCCGTGAGTTGTTCCACGGAGAGACAGGTGGTGTGCTGGGTGGCCAGCAGTTTTTCGAGGGCTTGTCGCAGCAACGCCCCTTTCGAGAGGCCCGCGTGCGTGGCAGCCGCTGACAGCCGTTGGAGGAGCGATGGAGAGAGCTTGATCGTTAATGCATTCGACATGGTATTACCATATTGAAAAATAGGTAACATGTCAATCGGCCGCTTATCGGAAAGCTTCCGCGCGCGCGGGAGTCGTGCTACGGTTGGCGGCATGGAAGATCGGAGTTTGGGGGCCATCCTCCTGGAATCGACCAATCTGACGGAAGATCAGTTGGAACAAGCGCTGGTGGTCCACCGAGAGAAGGGGATCAAACTCGGCGACGCGTTGGTGCAGCTGAAATATCTTCGCACCGAAGATATCCTGAAGGCGTTGAGCATCCAGTTGGGGTTGCCCTACGAACAGGGCATCAATATCGAACATATCCCCGGCGACTTGTTGGAGCCATTGCCGATCAATTACGCCAAGAAAAACGAATTGCTCCCGCTGCGGCGCGAAGGGGATGAAGTCGTGGTGGCGATCGCCGATCCGACGAACTTCGCCGCGCTCGACGACTTGCGGGTCTTGTATCATGCGCGGGTGCGGCCGGTGATCGCCGGCGGATACGAGATCGTCAACGCGATCAACGCGGCGTACAACCGTTCCTCCGACAAAGGCGACAGCTCGATGGAGGACCTGGGCGAGGTCGGAGAAATCGCACAAGACTTCGACGAACCGGTCGACTTGCTCGACGCCGATGACGAGGCGCCGATCATCCGCCTCGTCAATTCGCTGCTGTTTCGCGCCGTCAAACAGAAGGCGAGCGATATCCACGTCGAGCCGTTCGAAAAAGAATTAGTCATCCGCGTGCGAATTGACGGCGTGTTGTACGACATCATGAATCCGCCGAAGCGGGCGCAGAATTCCATCATCTCGCGCATCAAGATCATGGCCGGGTTGAATATCGCGGAGAAACGGTTGCCGCAGGATGGGCGCATTAAAATCAAGATCGCCGGCAAGGATATCGATATCCGCGTCTCCACGGTGCCGACCTCGTTCGGCGAGAGCATCGTGATGCGGTTGTTGGACAAGAGCTCCGTCGCGCTCGATCTGGAAAAATTGGGGTTGGGTGGCCGCGTGCTCCAGACGACGCGCAATTTGGCCCAGCAGTCGCACGGCATCTTTCTGGTGACCGGGCCGACCGGCTCCGGAAAAACCACCACGCTGTATGCCGTGCTCTCCGAGATCAATACGAAAGACGTGAAGATCCTGACGGTCGAGGATCCGGTCGAATATCAATTGGCCGGGATCAATCAAGTGCAAGTGAATCCGAAGATCGACTTGACGTTCGCAACTGCATTGCGCGCCTTTTTGCGCCAAGATCCCGACGTGATCCTGGTCGGAGAAATCCGCGACAAAGAGACGGCTGAAATCGCGATTCAGGCGTCGCTGACTGGCCACTTGGTCTTTTCCACCCTCCACACCAACGACGCCGTGGCGACGGTCACTCGTATGGTCGATATGGGCGTGGAGCCGTTTCTGGTGGCGTCGGCGGTGATGGGCGTGTTGGCGCAACGATTGTTGCGGACGGTGTGCCACGACTGCGCGAAGAAATATGTCCCGACGCCGGAAGAAATGGAGCGGATCGGACTGACGGCAGACGAGTTGAAGGGGCGGCCGTTGTATCGGCCGGTCGGATGCCCGAACTGCATGGAGACCGGCTACGCGGGTCGGACAGGGGTGCACGAATTGTTCCTGATGAGTGACGAACTGCGCGCCGACATTATGAAAGGGGCCGACTCGGCGACGTTGAAGCGCTTGGCCATGTCGCAAGGCATGAGGAGTCTGCGTCAGGATGCGGCCGCGAAAGTGGCTGCGGGGATCACGACGATCGAAGAAGTCTTGCGCAGTACGCAAGATACGGAGTAATCGAACAGACGCACGAAAAATATGCCTGTCTATCGCTACCAAGGGATTGATCAGAAGGGGAAGAAAGTCGCCGGCGTGGTCGATGCGGAGAATGAAAAAGCCGCGCGCGGCAAGCTGCGCAAAGGGAATGTTTACCCGACCGTGGTCGTGATCGAAGGCGGACGCGGGTCGTTCGTGGCCGCGGGGCAGCGCGAATTCAAGTTCGCCGCGTTCTTCCAAAAAGTGAAAACGCAAGACATCGCCCTGATGACGCGACAGTTCGCGTCGCTGCTCGGCGCCGGCGTTCCATTGGTCGACGCGCTGTCCGCACTGATCGACCAAATGGAGCAGCCGAAACTCCGCGAGGCCCTGACGTCGGTGCGGGATCGCGTGACTGAAGGCGAAAAACTCTCCAACACGCTTAAGCAACATCCACAGATCTTTAATGACTTGTACGTCAATATGGTGAGTGCCGGCGAGGCGAGCGGCACGCTCGAGCAGGTGTTGAACCGGCTCGCGGATGTGACCGAGGCGCAAGAGAAGTTGCGGCAGAAGGTCGTCGGGGCGTTGACCTATCCGTGCATCATGGGCGTGGTCGGGTTTGTGATGATGATCTTGTTGGTCACGTTCGTGATCCCGAAGATGACCGGGATGTTGGTCGAAATGAACATCCCGCTCCCATTGCCGACGCGCTTCCTGATGGGGACGACCGATCTGCTGCTCGGGTGGTGGTGGTTGCTGCTCGGGCTCGCCGGGTTGGGCGGCTTTTTTCTTCGGCGTTGGCTCCGCACCGCGAAGGGGCGGGAGACGGTGGACCGTCAAGCGTTGACGGCGCCGCTGGTCGGTCGACTGATGCAGTTAACGACCGTGGCACGGGTGACGCGGACGTTGGGTACCTTGTTGGCCGGCGGCGTTGCGATGCTGACGGCGATCGACATCGTGCGTAACATCGTCGGCAATACGATCTTGAAGCAGGTCTTGGAAACGACGCGAGACGCGGTGAAGGAAGGTTCGTCGTTGGCCGAACCGTTAAAGCGGAGCGGATTTTTTCCGCCGCTCTCCACGCATATGATCGCGATCGGCGAAAAGACGGGCGAGTTGGAAAAGATGTTGGAGCGTGTCGCCGACACCTACGACACGCAAGTCGATAACGCATTGGGTCGCTTAATGAGCCTGATCGAACCGTTGATGCTGGTCGTGATGGGCGGGATGGTCGGGTTTATCGTTGTTTCGGTGATGTATCCTATGCTACAGGCCAGCCAATCGATGATGGAACAGTAGCGGAATTGTCCAGGGATTGTCCTATGTCCTGGAGTTGTCCAATGTC
>JACQUX010000028.1 GCA_016210045.1 Deltaproteobacteria bacterium
AATGCCGCTCCCTCGCCTCACGCTTATTGATGTCTGCCATTCATCACCTCCTGGTTATGGCAGATCTTTTATATCATTTCCTTACCGCTTGTAAGATGGACTTGCTTGATCGCTTACTTGGTATTGGTATTGGTATTGGTATTTTGCACGGAGCGGCCATACCAGACATGACCAATCTCTATACGACAGTGCTCTGGAACATATGCAAGACACCCACACATCCCTACATATGTTCCGCGTTTGTGAGATTTGACCGCATACACGAAATCAGTTTTCGATTCCTGCATCTGCTGCAACCAGTGTTGCATGTACACAGGTCCAGCAAATGGCCCGTACGGCATATACGTCCATATGGACTCATCTTCCTGGGCAGCACGAAAGAGACTCTCCGTATGCTGTTCAGCGACAACAGATTGCAACGTACAGTAGAGACCCATCAGAGCTGATTGGAATTGCATCATATTAGTTGCGCGCCCATCCTACAGGACGTCGAACCTGTTTGCCAAGCATTCGCTATCCGCGTAAGTAACAAGAAACCAAACAGAAATCCGAACGGAGGTCAATCGTGATCTCCTTTCAATCCCCGCCAGTTCAGACCTCTCGCCGCGCTTTACCCCCGATCTCAGAGGCTACCTCCGCAAAATTTGGCGTATCAACGGTTTCCGGCAGGCGTTCAGGAGAGCGTTTCGCAAAGGATTCGCTTGTCCCTTCCGCGAATGCTTCCCGAAACCCTTCGGGGAACCCTTTCGGCAAGGCTTCCGTCGTTTCCGGATCGATTCACCGGGGCAGTTATCAGCAATCCCGTATTCACGGACATGACAATCACGTTCGGTTCCTTGTTCGCCGGCATCGGCGGTTTCGATTTGGGCCTGGAAAGGGCCGGCATGAAATGCCTGTGGCAGGTGGAAATCAATGACTATGCGACCGGAATTCTCGAAAAACATTGGCCCCACGTCGCCCGCCACCGGGATGTCAGGGATTGCGGCCGACATAACCTCGAACCCGTCGAACTTGTCTGCGGCGGCTTCCCCTGTCAGCCCCACAGTTTCGCCGGAATGCGGAAAGGCTCCGACGACGCGCGAGACCTTTGGGGGGAATTCACCCGAATTATTCGCGAGCTTGAGCCCCGATGGGTACTGGCTGAAAACGTCCCGGGGATTCTTTCAACTGAATCTGGACGGTACTTCGGACGTGTTCTGCGAGACTTGGCCGCGCTCGGGTACGATGTCGAATGGGAATGCCTACCGGCGTCGGCCGTGGGCGCTCCCCATAGACGGGAGCGAATCTGGATCTTCGCGACCAAGAGAATGGTACCCGACGCCGATCGTCTCGGATGCCAAGGGAGCCTCTACCGAGAGGTTCAAAGGTTCGCCGAAATGTCGCGGCAACCTGCGGGAGGTGCTTCGCACTGGGCCGACGGATGGCCTGTATCCGCACCCAAACTTTGTGGAGTGGCTGATGGGATTCCCAACCGGATTCACCGTCTTACCTGCCTGGGAAACGCGGTCGTCCCGCAACTCGTCGAAGTCATCGGAAAGGCGATCATGAAAGAGGTAAACCATGAATGCTGATTTGAACACGGATCTGATTCTCGAAAGAAAGCAGATGTCGGAATTGAACGCCGCCCCGTACAATCCGAGGCAGATCACCGACAAGCAGATGGAGCGTCTCAAGAATTCCATCACGGAATTCTCGCTGGTCGAACCGATCATCTGGAACCGAAAGACCGGCCATATCGTCGGCGGACATCAGCGCTACAAGGTTCTCCAATCTCTCGGCATCCAAAGCACGCAGGTCGTCGTCGTGGATATTTCCATCTCAAAGGAGAAGGCCCTCAATCTCGCATTGAACCGGATCCATGGCGATTGGGATCTCGACATGCTGCGCGACGTGATCATCGATATTGACACGGGGGAATTCCCGATTGAGCTGACCGGCTTCGATTACGATGAGCTCAAGGAATTGATCGACTACGACAGGCAAACAATCCTGACCGATGCCGAGGATGACGCGGTTCCCGAAGCTCCCGAGACGGCCATAACGGAACATGGCGATACCTGGATTCTCGGCAATCATCGCCTTTACTGCGGTGACAGTACAGATGAAGGGTTGCTCAAAGCCTTTCTGGAAGGCCAAATGGTAAGCATGATCTTCACCGACCCGCCGTACAACGTGAACTACGAGGACAGCTTCGGCAGAAAGATTCTGGGAGACAACCAGAAAGACTTCCGGGGATTCCTCGCGAAGGTTTACCGAAACTGTTTCGCCAACGCTTGCGACAACGTTGCCGCCTACGTCTGCTATGCCGAGATCAACGTGCTGGATTTTCTCACCTGCGCCATGGACGCCGGCTGGGATTATCGCAATACGCTGATCTGGTTGAAGGACGTGCAGGCGATGAACTTCGGCCACTACACCTGGAAGTACGAACCGATCCTCTACATCGCCAAGGGGCATCCCGAATTTTACGGTCCCAAGAACCACCCCAATGTTTTCGAGTTTCCGTCATTCAATTCCTTCGCGGGCCGCAAAGATGACAAGGGAGGAAAACAAGAACGCGCGCTTCATCCCAATCAGAAGCCGGTCGAGCTCGTCGTGAGAACCGTCGAGAATTCCTCCAAACGCGGGGAGATCGTGCTCGACCTTTTCGGCGGTTCGGGAACCACACTCATTGCTTGTGAAAAGACCGGCCGCAAGGCGCGTCTGGTAGAATTGGATCCGATCTACTGCGATGTCATCATCACCCGTTGGGAAAACTATACGGGGAAGAAAGCGGAGCGTATCCATGTCGAAAAAGACTGAACCAAAACCGGAACCGCCGAAGATCGGCACGTTGAGCGAGGATTGTCTTCGCCGACTCGAGGACGCCTTTTCGCTCGGCTGCAGCGACGCCGAGGCCTGTTGCTTCGCGGGGATCACCCTGCAAGTCTTTCAGGAGCATCTGAAAGCCGATCCGGTTTTCAAGGATCGGAGGGAAATCCTCAAACAGCGCCCCCAACTCTTGGCCCGTCAGACCGTCTTCAAGGCCCTGAAAGAGGACCCACAGATCGCCTTGGAGTATCTGGATCGGGTCAGTGGCCGTTAATAGATTAAAACAAGACATTGTTTGACTTTAACGAACAATCGCTGTATTATATCTACAGTAAGTAGATAATTAAACGTATTCGTTCGCTATATGGAAACAATGTATGAACATAATATAATACACACAGGGGCCGGTGTCGAGCTCGTTCGAAGGCTGGCGGCCGCAGGGCAGCGTATCTTTACCACGGCCAAGGCGCGCGAATTCGGCCCTGAAGTGGGGCTTTCCGAAGGCTATATCCGGCAGGCCCTGCATCATCTGGCCAAGTCGGGCTGGGTGGTTCGCCTGCACAACGGGCTGTATGCCATTTCCTCGTCGGTCCCCGGAGTCACCCCGGCCCATGAGTTCGAAATCGCCATGGCCCTGGTCGAGCCTGCCGCGATCTCCCATTGGTCGGCGATGCATCACCACGGGCTGACGGAACAGGCCCCCAGAACGGTGTTCGTCCTGACGACGGCAGGTGCCTCGACACCCGCGTCTAAGTCCAAGTCAGAATATCGGATCGGAGACACGGCCTATCGTTTCATCAAGATCCGACCTGAACGATTCTTCGGGACGGAAAAGATATGGATCGGCGAGAGCCGCGTGACTATCACCGATCTGGAACGCACACTTATCGACGGGCTCACCATGCCGGAATACTGCGGCGACTTTTCCGAGGTGCTTCATGCCTTCGAGGTGGCTATCGGCAAGATCAATCTGGAACGCATCATCGACTATGCATTGAATCTGGATGCGGCGACGGCCAAGCGCCTCGGCTGGGTTCTGGAAAAACAAGGCATGGAAATCGATTGCCTTGCCCGGCTCGTGAATGTCCCTATCAAGGGCTATCGGATATTGGATCCGACCGGTCCCCGCAAGGGACCGTGTAACCGATATTGGATGATTCAGGAGAATCTTCCTGGAAAGGTAAACGCATGAAACCGCTACACACCCGTCTGCAGGAAGCCAGAAAGAGACTCAAGATTCCATGGGAGGTTCTGGAACGCGACTATTTGCTCTCATGGGTACTGGCAGGATTGGCCCGGACCGATATCCTTCGCGACACGCTTGTATTCAAAGGCGGCACCTGTCTCAAGAAATGCTACTTCGGCGACTACCGGTTTTCGGAGGATCTGGATTTCTCAGGTGTAGGGGACGTTCCGAAAGGTGACGCGATGGAGGCGGCCGTCCGTCAGGCATGTGAAACCGCGAAAAAACTCCTCGATGAATACGCTCCCGTCGAAATAGTATGCGAACGCTACACCGAGAAGGAACCACACCCGGGTGGACAGGAGGCTTTTTCCATCCGCGCCCGCTTCCCGTGGCATCGGGATCTGCACACGCGGGTCATCATCGAAACGGCTGTCGACGAAAAGGTTTTGAAACCTGCCGAGTTTCAACCGGTCATCCATGAATATGGCGAACCTTTCGATACTGTCGTCGCGACCTATGCCTTGGAAGAAATCGTCGCGGAGAAACTGCGCGCCATCCTGCAGCACATGGAAAAGCTCGAGTCGCGCGGCTGGGGACGGTCGAGGGCACGGGACTACTACGATCTCTGGCGTGTGCTCCGCGCCTACAAGGACCGCATGGACTTCAGCGGGTTCGGTGATTTCCTTCGGGCCAAATGCGCATTGAAAACCGTGAGTTTCACGGACGAAGGTGATTTTTTCAAGGAGAACATGCTGAAACACGTCGAGAAGACTTGGGAACAATGGTTGGGACCGCTGGTTCCGGATCTTCCGCCCTTTCAAACCGTGATCGGGGAACTTCGCCCCGAGATAAAAGAACTGCTCCAGAAATAATCACTCCATCCGAAGCGTTGCCTTATTCCTCGAGCAGTCGTTCCTTCGCCTTGTCGAATCCGATCCAGCGACCGTTTTCATCCATTCCCCGGGCGGCCAGGTGATTGATGGCAATCTGGTTGAGATCGACTTCGCCACGTGCGACCTTGCAAAGCGTCGCGGTTTCCATGCACTGGATGTGACCGAATTCATCGGCGTCGTATTCGATCTTCCGCACTTTTTCGATCTGTGTTTTCATGCCCACAGTACACCGGCTTCCGCGGAACATGGCAAGTCGATAAGGACCGCCGCCCGCCAATAACGGGGCTGTAACCGGCCGATATTTCCCCTCAATACGGCTCCATCAGAAAACTTTCATTTTCAGATCCGAAAACGCGCACATTCCGGCCAATCACGTAATCATCGGCATGAAACCGAAATTCATCAAGGAACGGATGGTCGTGAACGGCAAGGTGTATTTCCCGCGCAAGAAAGCGATCGAAGCTCTGGCTACCTATACCTCCCCCGAAGACATTGACCCCAAAGCGCTCCCTGTCGGACGGGTATCGGTGGATACCGTCGGCTTCGGCGAACTCCTGCAGGATCTGATCACCGAGATGCGCTCCGTCGGGGCGGCCTATCCCCTGGAATATCTGGAAGTGATGCAGAACTTGAGTCTCGTCAATCCCGACGTGGCCCAGATGATCGATAATATCGTCCAACTGGGAAACACCGGCCACAAGGTGATGATCGAAATCGATCGGGAGCAGATCCAACAGGCCGCCCTGGAAGAACTGAACCGCTTCAACATGACGGTCTTCGGTCGGTTCGGCGGGATCGACGGTTTCGTGAATTCGGCACTTGCCCAGATCGGCCGCGGCGGAGCCATCAGCGTCGAGTGGGTCGTGAACGAAGACCTGACGGGCATCGACAAAGCGGTATTCGTTCCTCTCAAGGAACTCCGCTTTCTGTATGATCCGGAATCCGGCGAGTACAGCCCGCATCAGAAGACCTGCGATCTGACCCAGGGCGACCAGGGACTCATCGCGCTCAACACCGCGACCTACCAGTATTGCGCCATGCAGACACTGGACAATTCTCCGTACGCCGTACCGCCGATTCTTTCGGCCCTCGAGTCGATCACGATCCAGAGGGATATCGTCAAGAACCTCCGTTTCATCGCGAAAAAAATGGGGCTTCTCGGTTTCGTGAATTTCCTGGTCCGTGCTCCCAAGCAGACTCCCGGTGAAAAGACCGAGGAATATATCGCCCGTTGTCAGCAATTCCTGGATGACCAGGCCCAACGACTCAAACATAACTACCGGGACGGCATCGCGGTCGGCTTCATGGACTCTTTTACGGTGGAACATCATTCCATCACCGGTGACGCCACCGGAGCGAAAGACCTCTTCGAAATGAACGAGCAGCAGGTCTTCTCCGGCCTCAAGGCGGATCCGGCATTGCACGGACGAACCTACTCGACCACCGAAACCTATGCCGGGATCGTGTACGAGAAAATGCTTTCCGTCATCACGAATTACCAGCGGACGGTCCGGTACGTTCTGGAATACGGCTACAAACTCCATCTCGCGCTCCTCGGATTGGAATACAAAAGCCTCTGGATCGAATTCGAGCCTTCCAAGTCTTTGTCGGCCGCGCGGGACGAAACTACCTATGCGACCAAACTGGCCAATCTGAAAAACCTCTACGATCAGGGAATCATCGATCAGAATCAATTCGCCCAGGAAGCCGGATACGACCGGCCGGCCGAAGCGGGACCCCGCAACCCGTTTATCATCGCGCCGACGGATACATCCGACTCCGCGCAATCGAAAACGGCGTTCAGGTTGATTTATGACAAATCATCAGGATCTTATCGCGCACAGAAGTCCCCGCGTGCCGTTGGAATCACCGCCGAAGATGACGTGTCGCAATCGCTTGATGCGCAGGAGGCTTACCTGCGCTGTCTTGAGGGCCTGGATAATCATTTTCCTTCCTGCTGTCCGAGGCGGGCATCACTGGAACTCAACCCCGCCCAAGAGAGGGTCGATCGTTTCCAGAGGGAATATTTCGCGGCGGTTTATCCCGTTTTGAGGGGTTCCCGGAACAAATCGTTGAAGCAGGTCAAAGCCTTCCTGGAGGACTTCGATTTCGAGACCGGCGACAGCGACTTGTTCGCCAATGGGGTATTGGAAACCATGGGTCTGTTTTTTGCCCAATCTCTGGAAAACTCCGTTCTCGATAAAAAGACCTCCAAGAACATCAGATTGATCTACTCCTACTTCCGCCTGGAAGACGCGGAACCCTTCGGCGGCGACCTGCCGATCAAGCCGTCGTTCAATCTCATCGACAGGAAGGCGATCAACTTCCTCAAGAACTCGGACGACTTCTTTTTCGGTCGATATCTCACCAACCCGCAGACGAAAAAGGATCTGAAAAACTGGCTGGTGGACGAATATCTGAAATCGGGCCGCAACCTCCGTGACTCCGGCGAGCTGGCGAAGTTCCGAAACCGTTTCGGCAATCGGGTCGCCCAGGAGGATTACAAGATCCTGCGGGTCGTGGAGACCTCGACCAACCGCTCGCGCAACTGGGGCAATATCTTTCTGGTGGAGCAGGCCAAAGCCGCCTCCATCGAAATCACGGGGCCGCTCGATAACGTGACCTGCCCGTGGTGTCAGAGCATGACGGGCAAGAAATTCAGGGTCAATCCGGTGGTCCAGCATGTAAAGGATGTGCTCGATCAGGACCCTGAAAACCTTCCGAACCTCAATCCTTTTCTCCCCGGGCGTATTCATCCGGCAGTGGTCGATGCGCTGGATGAAAATCAGCTTCTGGCCCAAGGAATCGCTCTGCCGCCTTACCATCCCCACTGCCGACACGGATACGTGGTGGACAAGTTCGGATAGAAAAATACGGTTTGGGGTGATATGGGCGGATGGTGCAAATCACTTTCGATATCGACCCCGAAAAGTTCCGCGAAGAAATTGTTAACCGAGCCCTGAAACCGAAGGAATCGATGTCCGCCTGTCTCGAAGCTCTCTTGGCGGCGCATATCGTCGCGTCTTTCAGGCCGTTCATCGAGTCGGGGAGCATCATTGATGTCCGGGCGAAATCCTATCCGTGGATCGCCTGGTTGTCGTTCAAAGAGATTATCGCCGCGGGAGGATACGAAACCCACTATCTCGAATTCACGATCGACACGCCTCGGGATGTTCAAATCACGGAATCGGACATCTTGCCGCCGACCCACCTGAAATGGATCCCGATGATTTTCGGCGGAGGGATCGAAAGATATTTCAAATTCAGGAAAACGGAACAGAAAACCAAGAACAAATACGAGGTCCAGATTTACCGACCGAAGATTCCCGGGGACCTTCTAAAGCTCGTTTACGATCGGCACTTCGGGAAATGCGATTGTCCGCCCGAAATCCTGACGTCAGTTCCGCCGAAAACTTGGGATTGGTGGATTTGCTACGGATGCAAAATCTGCGGGACAAGATTTTTCTGCGAGTGCTTCAGGCTGGCCCTGTCGAAGGAAAAGGAAAATGCCGAGAAGTGCGAACATGCCTATGCCGAAAGCGGCTGGCCGCACCGGTTCTTGGCGGATTTGAGAGGCAAGGAATTCAGGCCGGGAATCTGTCACATCTGCACGGATACCCCTTCCGATCTCGGTTACTGTCATGAAATGTACGGCAGCGAAATCAAGGTCCGATACGGCTGCTACATCAAAAAAACGGCTATCGAGACCGGTTCGGACGAACGGGAAGCCGAAAACATCATCCGCGAAAAAATCGGCGTTCCGAAAATAGGCGAAGGCTGGATCAGTGAAACGCAATTATACAAAGTCGTGCGCGCCTTGTTTCCCGGTCATACGGTCCTGCGGGAAGCGAGCCCTGATTGGTTGGGAAAACAGCGGCTGGATATTTTCATCCCGGAACTGAATCTGGCGATAGAGTATCAGGGAAAGCAGCATTACGAACCCGTAGCCATTTTCGGCGGCGAAGAAGGATTCGAAAACACCAGAAAAAGGGATGCTCTCAAGAAGTCGCTCTGCAAGTCAAACCGGGTCGAGCTTCTTTATTTCAGGCACGATGAGAACGTCACCGAAGAATCGGTGGAGCACAAACTTCAGAAATTTATCGGCAAGACGGTAACATCCCCGAAATAGAACCCGTTTTCATCCCTCTCCAATGCCGGATTCCTCGCCTTGAAGACCGATCTGTTCGTCCTTATTTCGTAGTTCACCCTGTCAATGGAGAATCAAGATACGGAAAAAATCTTTTTCGGGATCACGAAAGTGACCGGGAGTTTACGGTCAAAGCATAGATATCGGGAGAAGGATCTCTATGCTGACGACCAAACAGATCAGTCTGGCGAAGACGAACTGGAAAAACGGCAAGCCTCTGGGCTTGTCTATGACTTTCGTGGGATCTATCCGTCCAAACGGCCAGACAAGACCGAACGAGGAGCCAGCCCCGAAAAAAAATCAGACCCCCTCGGACACGGTTGCCCGCGAACGCCTGGCTGAGGAAGTCAGCGATCCTTCCACCCAACCTGAAGATACCGTCGACCCGACCGAAGAGGATTTCGTTTTCGCGACCTTCCGTGCGCTCTCCGCTACGATTTTGGCCGATCGACCGATCGATTTCACCGACGAGAAGATGCTCAAAAGGGCTGTCTCCAAACTGAACGGCCAGACGGTTTTCAAAGATCACAACACCAGCGTGAACAATTGGCTTGGCCGAGTGGAATCCTCCCATTGGGATGACACCACGGCAGGTTTTCCTTCCGGCATCAATGCCATTCTCAAACTGGACACGGTCAAGGACCCCATGACGGTTCGCGGTGTCCTGCAGGGAGCCATCCACTCCGCCAGCGTCACCGTCAGCTTCGAATGGAAGCCGAGTCATCCCGCACTCATGGAAACGGGCACCTTCTTCGATCATTTAGGCGAGGAAATCGAGGACGAGACGGTACGGATCATCGTCACCAAGATCGACAAGTTCTGGGAAATTTCCCTCGTCTGGCAAGGGGCCGACGAATTCGCCAAACAGATCGGCGAAGACGGGCGTCCTGTCCAGCAAGCTCGCCAACTTGAAACAGTAGCAGCCCAAGCAACCCATCCAACGAATCATCAGGAGCCCCATATGAATGCACTCAGCAAACTACTCCAGGAAACCTTCGGAGTCGAAGTAACGGAAATGAATTTTATCGAAACTCTCAGCGCCCACGTCGAAGGAAAATCCAAGACTCTCCTGCAAAAGACACAGCAGGAAATGGTCAGCCTTCAATCACAACTCGATCAGACGCAGCAGCGTGTCACGGAGTTCGAAACCAAAATCCGGGATCTGGAACCGCAGGCCTCCCTCGGTCGGAAATACTTGGAGGACGAACGCAAAGAAGCCGTCCGCCTTTACCGTCTGGCCAAGGGGGATCAGGTCAGTGAGGCGATCCTCAAAACTCTGGAAAAGGCCGAACTCGATATCGCTCAAGCCTTCAAACAGGAATTTCAAAAGGAAGTTGAAGCCAAGTTTCCGAACCGGTGCGCCAAATGCGGCGGCACCGATATCCGTCGTCAAAGTTCCCAAATGTCGCAGGATCAGGGCCAGCCCGCTCAAGGCCCATTGTCCCGCAAGGCATTGGAGCATGTGAAAGAGATTCATGCACTCTAACAGGAAAAGGAGAAGACCATGACCCTTATCAAAGAAGAACTTTCAGGCATTCTGACCCTCTCATTCGAGGTCAACCCGGCCTCCGGCATTCTCGCTCCCCACACACCGGTCAAACTGAGTGCCGTTGATCAGATCGCCCCTTACGTCGGACCCGGCCAGCCCGATTTCACGTCCTGTCTGGGTTATGTTCTCATCCCCAACAGACTGAATAATCCCCGTGCCACGGTGGCTACGAAAGGACGCGCACTCATTACCATGACCTCCGGTGAGCCTATCCAGGCCGGAAAACCGGTGACCATAAACAGCGCCGGCAAGGTGATCGTGGCCACCTACCGTGAACCGCAATCCATTTTCAGGGTGATGGATTTCGCATGGAACGGCGGCGAAACCGTGACGGTCAACGGCGTGGTCCTGACCGAAGGGATCGATTTCGTCACGGGTCCCGATGTCATCACGACCGCGCAGAATATCGCCAACGCGATCGACATTGCGGTTCCCGGCTACGGGGCCTTCGCAAACGCGCCCGATCAGGTGGTTGTCAAACGCCAGGACAGCGGCGGACCCAACTTCAACAACACCATCATTCCCATTTCGACCAGCGATGACGGTGCCGACATCCTGGTGGCGCTCATGCAGGACGGGGATATTTCCATTTTTGACCCGTACGGCGTCGCATTGACGGAGGCCACCGCCCCGGACGCTCCCATCGACGTTCTGGTTCGATGATTGGAAGACAAACATAACGAGGAGATCACCATGGAACTTGGACTCAAAGGAAAAATCAGACAGACCTACGAGGAGCTGCAAAAGATCCGATCCGGAAATATTTCCGGCCCTCCCGTCTTGGGCGGCAAACGGGACGTGAGTCTCATCGAATATCTGAGCTCCCAATATCCCGCCGGTTGCGACAAGGACGGGATCTTCGACATCAACCATCTTTACTGCGAGCTGGGGATCAATCCCGGCAAGATGACGGTCAGCCAACTGATCGATCTCGATCAGGACAGCCGCTGGCTGGTGCCCGAGATTTTCCGGGACGCCATCCGCAAGGGCATCCGCACATCCCCTTATTATAATCGCCTGATCGCCTCGAGCGAGACAATCGCCCAGCCGCAGGCGAATCTGCCATTTTTGGATCTTTCGGAGGCGGAACCTCAGGAAACGGCCGAGGGCGAGACGATTCCCAAAGGCAATGTCAGCTATGGCAACAAAACCACCGACATCCATAAGCAAGCCATCGGCGTCAGCATCACCTATGAGGCGATCCAGTACACCTCGATCAACCTCCTGACGATTTTCCTGCAGGATGTCGGCGTCAAATTGGGCCACAAACTCAACAATGCCGCGGTCGATATCCTCGTCAACGGGGATCAAGCCAGCGGCAGCGAAGCGTCCGCCACCATCGGCGTGCTCAATCCCGCGAATAATCTGACCTTCGCCGATCTGGTTTATGCCTGGATCCGGGCAAGCCGCCTGGGACGCCGGTACGACAATATCGTCACCAGCGAACGCGGTGCCAACCTGCTTCTCAATCTTCCCGAATTCAAGAACAAGCAATCGGGCACCGCTTTTTCATCCCTCGTGGTGAACGAATCGCTTCCGAACCAGAGCCAGGTCTTTGTCAGCGGTCAACTCGATCCCCATCAGTTCATCCTGTTGGATCCGCGGTTCGCCATGGTTCAGCTGACATCCTCTCCCTTGAATATCGAGGGGGATAAGATCATCAGCAAGCAGATTCAGGAGGCATACGCCTCGATCACCACGGGATTTGCCATCCTGTTCAGGGATGCCCGGGTGATCATCGACGATTCACTGGATGTGGCGGTCAATGACTTCCCAGCCTGGATGACACCTGCGATCTGATGAATTGAAATGAGGAATGACTATGTCCGCTACCTATCTCAAATGCCGGAATCCCGTAATGACTTACATGGACCCGGAGAATCACTTCAAGATTCCGCGGGGCCGCATCGTCCCTTGCGAGGGGCGGCTGACCAAAACCATGCAGAAATGGATCCGACGCGGCGGACTGGCGGTCGTGGACGAAGCGCAATATCTCGCGCAGACCCGGGCCGATCCGTCCATCAAAGCGGAGCCGGTGAAAGAACCGCAACCGGATCCGGTCCCCGAAACGATGGGAACTCCCGAAGGTAAAACACGGGTTCCCGATCCCGCGGATGGAAAAGCGCCCGAGACGGAAGAAGCCAAAGTGAAATCGAAGAAGACCAAAAATAAACCGGGAGGCACGACATGACCCTGGCCTTCGGCTCCATGCATCGGTTGAACCGGATCCTGCTCAAGACGAAAGACATCCTGGGCGACGGCAATGCCACCTTGACCGACGAGAACAAGAACGCCTCCCTCCAATATGCGGCGAGTTTTTACGGCCTATACGGGGGTGATGGATCGGAGGCCGTGTATACGGACAGATCCGATCTGACGATCCTGCAATCGGAGTTGATCGCGACGGCCGCGGCCGTCGAACTGATCAACACGGCCATCTCATACTACAAAGACGACGTGGTTGAGGCGACCGCCGGACCCGCGGATGCCAAGTTCCGTCAGGATAAGCTCGCATGGCTCAAAACGCTTCTCGAGGAATTGGAAAACAAACTTTCCGGACTCAAATCTCAACTGGGCTACGCCGAGTCCGAGCTTTCAGGACCGCCGGCGCTGCTCAGAAAAGTACGTGCCTGCGAGGATCCGCCGGGTGACGTGTGTCCCTGCGATTAAGGATATGACGCATGAGCGATTTACTTTCAAATCAACAGGTCGATCAGATTCGAAAGGTCTTCCACGACTTGAGCGACACGTTCGCCTTTCCAGTAATCATCCGCAGAACGACATTCGCCAACGGCGCGTTCCGGGATTCGCCATCCACCGAGGATTTTTCATTCAACGCCATCCGTGAGTTCGTCTCCGAGGGTGAGAATGATCGCTTCCGAAATGATCTCGGTCCCGATGCCGCCCACGAGCGAAAAATATATCTCAACTGGGATGATGTCGAAGCCGCCGGACTGACTGACGCCGACAATAAGGTCTTGCTCGACCATAACGACCTCGTGGTCATGGAGGGCGAGACTTACGAAGTCATTTCCTTCGGCGGCATTGCCGACATGAGCAAAAAACCGTCCTTCGTCTATCTCCAGATCAAGAGACGCTGGGCCGACGGAGGCAACCCATGAGCGAGATGAACGGGCCATGGAAGAATCTGGAACGGGACCTGAGCGGATTCGGCCTGAAACTGACGTCGCGTTTGCAGCTGGCGACGCTTCAGAATGCCGAGCTGGTCCGCAAAGTGCTGGTGAAGCATTTGCAGAACCAGGACCTGTCCTGGAAACCTTTGAGCCCCGCATATCTCGCCTCCAAAAAGAGGCGGCATCTGAGCACGGCGACCCTCATCGCCACTTCCCAACTGATGCAATCAATCACGACCGAACTGGCAGGAGATCGTCTGTCCGCTTTTGTCGGGGTGTTGCGATCCGGTAAACGCAAAGATGGAGAACCGCCCGTTCTGATCGCGGAGATTCACGAATTCGGAAGTCATGCGCGGAATATCACGGCACGGCCGCTGTTCCGACCGACTTTCAAAGAGGTCCGGCCCGACATCGAGAATGGCTACAAGAAGGCCGTTCGCGAGGTGCTGGAGAACACGGGACATTGACTATGAGCGCGACGATTCTGAACAGCATCGCCAAGTTGCATCAGGCCCTTTATGACCGGATGGCGTCTATCGCTTCCGTTCCGGGACTCGAGTTTCTGGGTTTCGATGACGGCAAGAACCGTCCTTCGCTTCCCAAAAAGGCCGTGCAGATCTCATTCGCCGGTTATGATATCGACCGCGGGCGCGTCACTCCGGACGTGGTTACGCCATCGGGATCCACGGTGACTCTCACCTATGACGGAGAACCCGTTACGGTATATCCCGAATTCACGGTCAAGAAACCGCTTCCGCTGGATCTCCTCTATGAAATCGATACGTGGTGCCATGACAGCCAAGCCGCTCTGGAAATGGATCTGGCCTTGCTGGCGAAGTTCCCCGAGCGCGGGGTCCTGACACTTACGATCGACGGAACTCCGGCGGATTTCCCGATCGAGCTCGTCGGCATCCAGAATCTGGATGACCTCACCGGGAATGTCCGAGAGAAAATTTACCGATTCAAGGTCGAAGCCTGGGTGACCGGATTCCTGCCGGACAGGAACGGGAAGATCATCACGGCGATCGACGGCGAGATCCTGAAAATAACGAACGGCGACCCCTCGAATCCGGACGGGATTCCAATGCAACAAGTGAACATTCAACCGGACGCGGGGCCGTAAGGAGCGAAACGTATGGCAAAGAAAAACAAGGAAGCACCGATCCGAAAAGAACCCGCCAAGGCCGCGGAGCAGGTCCGCATCGTCAACCTGACGCAGAAGACTTTTCCCGTTCCTTATCGGAGTCCCGACGGCACGACCGGCTTTCTGAATCTCCGATTGCAGACGGGCCGTCACGGTCAGGATGCGCCGCTACTTCCGCAGACGGCGATCGTTCCGGCCACAAAGGCATTGGAACGCAAAAGACTCATCCGGATCGAGAACGTTTAAGGGAGGTTAAAGATTATGCCGACAGGAGCCGCAAAAGTCACATTCACCGAACGGGATTTGAGTTTCTTCATCCAGGCCGTCACGCAAGGACGGAACTGCGTCCAGATCACGGCACGTCGCGGACCGGTCAACGAGGTCAAGCTGATCGGTTCCATGAAACAGTTTCAGGAGAACTACGGACTTCCCATCGACAGTTCGGATTCCGATATCGTGGTCCAGCGCGCTTTCGATCGCGGGGCCGTGCTCTATATCAATCGCGTGGTTCACTACACGGACCC